>DVNA01000024.1 GCA_018714665.1 Candidatus Gallibacteroides avistercoris
TTGATAAAAGAAAACGCTCTTTAAACAAGACAGACAATAGAAAAAACAGGGGTGTGGATTTGTTCTGCATCCCTGTTTCTTATTTCCAAACCGAGAAACCCCACCGGCATTTAGGAATTTCGGCCAAAAATATGTAGGTTTGCAAGCAGGAAATAGCACGGTTATGACGATTCCAGACAAACTAAAAGCAGGAGACCATGTAGTATTGTTATCCCCCTCTGGGAAAATCCAGCCCGAACTGTTGGACGGTGCCGAACAACGGTTGCGCAGCTGGGGGCTGAACGTCATACGCTCCCCCCATTGCGCAGGCAGCTATGGCCGATTCTCCGGGAGCGTACAAGAGAGGTTGTCCGATATCCGCGCAGCCCTTTCCGACCCTTCGGTAAAAGCCCTCTTTTGCAGCCGGGGCGGATACGGCGCCATCCACCTGTTGCCCTGTCTGGACGAACCGGCCATACAGGCTCGCCCCAAATGGCTCATCGGATACAGCGACATCACCGCCCTGCACGCCCTCTGGAACCGGTGCGGCATCGTCTCGCTGCACGCCCCCATGGCCCGACACCTGAGCGAAGAGCCGGCCCAAGACCGGGCAACCGAATCCTTGAAACAACTCCTGTTCGGGGAGAACGTTTCATACGACCTTCCTCCACACCCGGCAAACAAGCCCGGCAACGGCACAGGCAAGCTCGTAGGAGGAAACCTCTCCGTCCTATACGGGCTACGGGGAACCCCCTACGAATACCCGTGGGAAAAGGCCATCCTCTTTATCGAAGATATCGGCGAACGGGCCTACCACATCGAACGGATGTTGTACAACCTCAAATTAAGCGGAATCTTAGACAAACTCTCCGGCCTGATTGTGGGCCAGTTCACCGACTGTCCGGAAGACCCCCAGCTGGGACATACCCTCTACCAGGCCGTCGCCGAACTGACCCGGGAATACGGCTATCCCGTACTGTACAACTTCCCGACAGGACACGTCAAAGAGAACCTGCCCCTCCCCATCGGGATGGAGGCCACATTGACCGTAACCGCCGAAGGAGAAGGAAAGTTAACTTTCCCGCCGCTTGCAGAATCATCCCGTTTATCCGGATAAATCCAGAAATAAATTGTTATTTTGTCATCGAAAAAAATCAACCCACATGAAAATGTTCCTCGCCATACTCCTATCTACCCTTTTATGCGCTTGCGGAAGCAATACCCCGGCATCCGAACCGGAAACCTCCCCCCAAAAAGAGCCGGTATTCGTCCCCGTTTTCAACGAAGACAGCGCCTACTGCTACATCCAACGCCAGGTAGATTTCGGCTACCGGATACCCAATACCGAAGCCCATGCCAAAGCCGCCCAATATTTAGCCTCGGAACTGAAACGGCACGGAGCGGAGGTCTTCGTACAGGAGGCCCCGGTAAAAACCTACGACGGGACGCTGCTAAACGGCAAGAACATCATCGCTTCGTTCGACCCCGACAAAAAAGAGCGGGTACTGCTGTTCGCCCACTGGGACAGCCGTCCGTATGCCGACAGGGATGCCGACCCCGCTAACCACCGCCAACCCATAGAGGGAGCCAACGACGGCGGCAGCGGGACAGGTGTACTGCTGGAAATAGCCCGCCAGATCAGCCAGGCCAAACCCCGCATCGGTATCGACATCATCCTTTTCGACGCCGAAGATTACGGGCGTCCCTCGTTCCTCGAAGAGCCGGCCACCGACAACGGCGAAACCTGGGCGTTGGGCTCGCAATACTGGGCCAAACATCCGCACAAACCGGGCTACAAAGCCAAATACGGTATCCTGCTCGATATGGTAGGCGGCACAAACGCAACATTCCACCAAGAGGCATTCTCGCTCAGATTTGCCCCCTCGGTGGTCAAAAAGGTATGGGAAACCGCCCAAACGATCGGATACGGTTCATACTTCCCCACTACCCCGGGAGGTGGAATCACCGACGACCACCTGTTTGTGAACGACGCCGGTATCCCGAGCATCGACATCATCGACCTGCGTCCGGACAACTCCGAAACCGGATTCTACGAACACTGGCATACGGTTAACGACACGATGGAGAACATCGACCGCGCTACCTTAAAAGCCGTAGGACAAACCGTCCTGACAGTCATCTACAACGAATAGACGTCCTGCTGACGGGTCGTTCGACACAAATGCCGCACAAATGCCGCAACAAAACCATAACAACCTCAAAGACCTTGTCCCTACTTTTGCAAAGAACTTAAATTCTTTACAACAATGACAACCATAGGAAACCACGTCGCCTTTTTACGGAAACAAAAAGGGCTGACACAAGAGGCGCTGTCTGAACAGGCCGGCATCAATTTGCGAACCCTGCAACGAATCGAAACAGGCGAAACAGAACCCCGCGGATCTACCCTGCATCTGCTCTGCCAAGCATTGCAGGTACCCATAGAAGAGTTAGCCGATTACGGTAAGACCGAAGACCGTTCCCAACTCATTTACCTGCACCTGTCCGTATTATCCGGAATCTTCATCCCGATGGGACAAATCTTACTGCCACTCATTCTGTGGATAACACAAAAAAACAAAATAAAAGATTTCTATACCCAGGGAGCCAACATCATCAATTTCCAGCTATGGTGTACCATTCTTCTGTTCGGGTCTATGGTATTGAGCCTTGTCCTGACGATGCCCGAACTGCTGATTAACGTCAAATTAGGTTTTGGAATATTGGTCTGTTGGTGCGTCGTCTGCGTGATATGGCCCATCATCAACGCCATCCGGATACGCTCCGGAGCCAGGATAAAACCCTTCTACCCCTGGATTATCCGCATTATCAAATAGCCAATTATTTGCCGATTGTTTCAAAAAATTGTAATATTGCATTTCGTAAACCTAAACATAGTACAAAAATGATGAAACAATCTTACCTTCTCGGCCTGTGTGTCGTTACTTTGTTGGTATCGTCCTGTGCATCACGGCCCAAAGAATTTTCAAAAAACCCGATCGTAGAGGGATGGTACGCCGACCCGCACGCCGTCATCTACGACGGTACATACTGGGTATATCCCACCTACTCGGACAGTTACGAAAAGCAGACATTCCTGGATGCCTTCTCCTCCAAAGACCTGGTACACTGGGAAAAGCATCCTCGTATCATCGATACCACCGAGGTCAAATGGGCCAAAAAGTGTATGTGGGCCCCGGCAGCCCTCTATAAAGACGGCAAATATTACCTGTTCTTCGGCGCCAACGACGTACACGAAGGCGAAATAGGCGGTATCGGCGTAGCCGTTGCAGACCGTCCCGAAGGCCCCTACAAGGACCTGTTGGGCAAACCGCTCATCAACGACATCGTAAACGGAGCACAACCCATCGACCAATACGTCTATGAAGAAGATGGACAATACTATATGTATTACGGCGGTTGGGGACACTGCAACGTGGTAAAACTGAAAAACGACTTTACCGGCCTCGAACCCTTTGAAGACGGCAGTTACTACAAAGAGATCACTCCCGACAAATACGTAGAGGGATCGTTCATGTTCAAAAAAGACGGGAAATATTACTTCATGTGGTCAGAAGGCGGCTGGGGAGGCCCCGACTATTGCGTAGCCTATGCCATCTCCGACTCCCCGTTCGGCCCATTCAACCGCATCGGGAAAATCCTAGAACAGGATCCCAGCGTTGCCCGAGGCGCCGGCCACCATTCGGTTGTCAACCGTCCCGGTACGGACGACTGGTACATCTTCTACCACCGCCGTCCGCTCAAAGAGAGACACCACAATCACCGCGCCACCTGCGTCGATAAAATGGAATTCGACAAAGACGGCAAGATCAAACCCGTTAAAATTACCTTTGAAGGCGTAGAAGCCAAGAAAACAAAAGGCTTCTTCCCCGCCGTAAAAAAATAGAACCCGTATGGGAAATACCGACTATATCGAATTCTTTAAACAAGACCGGTTTGCCGTTTCATCGGGCATCCGCCTGACCGAAGTAAAACCGGGATATGCGAAAGCAGAGCTGACCATCGCCGAAAACCACCTGAACGCCGGAAACGTGGCACAAGGAGGAGCCCTCTTTACACTGGCAGACCTGGCCATGGCTGCGGCCGCCAATGCCAACGGACGGCTGGCGTTCTCCATCCAATCGGACATCCGCTTCCTGCAAAGCGCATTCCTGGGAGAGAAGCTGTATGCCGAAGCCCAGGAAATACTTCTGCGCAAAACCGTCTGCCACTACCGCGTAGAAATCAAAAAGGAGAGCGGAGAACTGATAGCCGTCTGCGACGGAATCTGCTACCGAAAATAAAAAACGTCACCTTAATTATATAAAGAATCAGGCCTCTCCGTAATCGAGAGGCCTGATTCTTTTATCGCCCAAAATAGTATGCCAAACCGCTATTCACCCGTATAAAGCGCTTTCAAAGCCCCCAAAGGCAAACGGCCCTCTACCTGCAAAGGAATTTTTCGGCCGTCATCGCTGATCCAGGCCGTAATATTTTCCGTTTCCGAAGCACCGTTGTCAATAGAAAAACGGAGTTTTATCTTAAACGCATTAAACACCCGTTTGGAGGGCGAATTAAAGATGGTCCGCCCCAAATATTCAATCGAGAGATTCTCCACCTTTTTCCCTGAAAATATCTTTACCGGAAAACGCTGGTACATCTGGGCATTCTCAAAATCCAACGTACGGATGTAATAAAAGACACTCATCATGTCAAACGCATCTTTTTCCGCCTTCAACACGTACGACTCTATGGCGTTGCGCTTGGGCCGGTACAACTTGGTAATCCCCTGAATCCCCTCGTCCGAATAGTGATAATAGACCTCGTCCTTGCGGTAGGTATTGTCCTCATCGGCAATCTTGGCATAATAATAGGGCCGCATATCCGGACCTTTCATCACCACATTCAACGTATCGCGTACCCTGAAAATCTTATCGGCAAAGGCCAACGTACGGGCCACCAGCCGCCCTTTATAGACAGCCGTATCGCCCACCTGGGAAATATCCAACGACAAGGTGGCCTCGGCCGCCTTTTTCCAGATCAGCCCCCAGTGATACACCACCTCATACGTCAACTTTTCCGGTACGGGATTATACAAATTCCGTCCCTCTACCCCAAAAGAAGAGAGCCAGCAACTCAACAGCAACACCCCTCGGAGCAAATTAGAACCCGAAAGAGGACGTATTTGAGAAGCCACCCATTGAAGAAGAGCCCGTAACGTTTTGATTGTTGTTCGCATTTTTATTTATTTTTTCAACCGGTTTATTTTTCGTAATGGCTTTGGGTTTCTGCCGATACAGCGGCAACTCTTTCAAATCCCACGACTGGGTAACATCCCAGTTGGCCCGCAAAGACAACTCGCCGGGGAAATAATAGACCTCCTCGGGTTGTCGCTTTTCCAGATAATTCCCCGGATCGAACCGGCCGTTCTCATTACGGTCCACCACCAGTCTCATATAATAGTTCCCCGGTTCCAAATAAAACAGCTTTGCCGAAGAGTTTCGGACAACCGCTTTACGAACCGGCGCATCGCTTCCGTTCAACAGTTCAATATAGGCCGGTCCATCCAATCCCGAGACATCCACAATCATATTGGCATACTCCTCAACGGCACGGCCCTTGAACGAGGACTCCAACTTGTCGTTGTGTTTTCCGTATATGCTGACGGCAGCAGCAGAATCTATCCGAACCTTGTAGGAGGCACCCGAACGCCATTTGGCCTTCAATATATAATTACGAATATGCAGGCTGTCCTGTTCAAACGTAAACTCCATCGGTGTCCAGACAGAATCTTCCATAACCGTCAAAGAAACTTTCGACATATCAATCGTATCCAAAGGCTGGTCGAACTCAAAAACAATGGGAGAATAGAGGTTGATAGACTGGGCCACCGAAGATTTCACCTTCATAAACTGGATAGCAGGCTTTTCCTCCTCTTCATCCTCTTCCTTTTTCCGACGTCTCTTCTCCTCTTTTTTCTCCGATACCTTGGGACGGCGATAAATCATCCGTACCGTATCGACAAAGGGCGTCTGGTGGTAATTGGTATCAAGACGCAGGTAGGTCAGCTCGAACTGCATGGTATCGATCTTCATAATAGTCGTATCCTTGAACCAGTAGGTAAGCGTATCGTAACGGGCGCTTTTTTCCACAATTCCCCAATCGAGGGTCTCATCAAACGACAAGGGCCGGACAACAGGCATCGAATCGGCAGGAGCGGCAAAATAGAGCGAAAACTTGTTTTCATCCGTCCGCGTACTTCTTTCCAGATACTGCGATTCGAGGTTTTCATTAAACGATCTCAACACGATATCGTCCGGATAGTAATGGGGTAAAAACTCCATAATGACCGTATCTACGGTCAAACTGTCCAGCCAAAGCGAATCGGCATGCCACTTCATTTCCATATAGGGGGTAATGACCGACTCTTCGAAAGCCATATCTTCGGTCCGGTTAAAACGGTAATTTCGATCGATATCTTTAAGAGCATATATCCGGTAACTGCCCGGTGCCACATTTTTAATATTAAATCGCCCGCGGGCATCCGTTACGGACAACCGTTCCAGGGGCCTCTTCATAAACGAGGAATCCACCCCGACGATAACCGAATCGGGCGTTATCCGTTGCAGTCCCACCAACATTCCCGTAATCGGTTCCAGGTCTTGGGCATTCAATACATATCCGGACACCTGCATGGTATCGATGGCCGGACCGGTTGAAAACGACAAGCTGAAATTATTCAACACATTCCGCTCGTTGTTATCCACAACCGCGTCAGTAAAATCAAGCGTATAGGTCGTATTGGGCAACAACGAATCGAGCAGCTCCACCGTAATTTTCTTCCCGTTGGCCTGAATCTTGGGCTGCTCCTTCTGAGCCGGCGATACCACGATCTTCTCGGTAGGTTTCTCAATCTGAACCACCTCGTCAAAAAGAATCTCAATTTTATTTTTCTTGAAATTCAGCTCATTGGGGAGAGGGGTACTCTTGACATAAACCGGCGGGTCCATATCGTACGGACCGCCTCCTGGACGCGCCATATTGGCGCACGAATAGAGAACGGCCACGAGCAATGTCGCCACAATACCCCTTATTAACATAGCATTTGACATCTTTTTTTCCATTTTTAATTCCGGGAACCATGCCCTAACACGGGCGTAAAGATACAAAAAAGTATCTTTCCCAGGTAAAGATAACCGATTCGGGTAGATTATCAGGCATAAAAGCATAAATAAATGGAACATTTTGCAATCTGAATTGAAAAAAAACATATATTTGCACCTTGATAAAAAAATCGATATTAATCAAACCAAATTCATAAAGTAATAAACAGATGCAAAACAAAGGATTCGTAAGAGTTTTTGCGATATTGCTCTCACTTGTGTGCCTGTTCTACCTGTCGTTTTCGGTGGTATCGAACCGAGAAATGAAAAAGGCAGAAGCATTCGCAAATGGCGACAACACCAAATTAAATCTCTACCTGGACTCCATATCCAGCGAAAAGATTTGGTTAGGGTACACATTCAAGCAATGCCGTGAAATGGAAATCGGTCTGGGGCTGGACCTAAAAGGAGGGATGAACGTAATACTGGAAATCTCGGTAGCCGACGTTTTGAAATCACTGTCGGACAACAACCCCGACGAAAACTTCAACAAAGCGTTGGCCGAAGCCAAAATCAAACAAGCCGGTACAAACGAAGATTTTATCTCTTTATTCGTTGCCGAATACAAGAAATTAGACCCCAACGCCAAACTTTCAGCCATATTCAGTACCTTCGCGCTGAAAGACAAAATCACGCCCAATTCAACCAACGAAGAGGTTATCAGCGTCCTGAAAAAAGAGACGTCCGATGCCATAGACAACTCGTTTAACGTACTTCGCAACCGTATAGACCGTTTCGGGGTCGTAGCACCGAACATCCAGAAAATGGCCAAGGACGGGCAAATATTGATTGAGTTGCCGGGAATCAAAGAACCTGAACGTGTACGCAAATTGTTACAGGGAAGCGCCAATCTCGAATTCTGGGAAACATACAACCTGACGGAAATATATCCCCAACTGGCCAGAGCCAACCAGATTATTGCTGAGATAGAAAAAGCAAAAGCCGGAGAGAACCAAACACAACCGGAAACCGCACAAGAAAAACCGGAAACGGTAGTGGCAGAAGTTACCGGCGATAGCACCCATACCGGCATAGACAGCTTGTTGGCAGAAGCAAATGAACTGAAAGAGGCCGAAGATACAAACAAAGACGTGGCCGAATGGATGAAAAACAATCCGCTCTTTGCCAAACTCCAAATCAACCAATACCAGGGACAAGTATCAGAAAGCCCTGCGGTAGGGGTAGCCCACTATGCCGATACGGCACAGATCAACCAATACCTGAACCTGA
>DVNA01000025.1 GCA_018714665.1 Candidatus Gallibacteroides avistercoris
ATAGAATCACGTGACCAGTGAATTAGTTGTTGATGTCCAACCCAAAGAGGTCTCTATTGCAGTTCTGGAAGACAAAAGGTTGATGGAGTTGCAAAAGGAGGCTCGTAATATCTCTTTTTCGGTAGGAGATATCTATTTGGGAAGGGTGAAGAAGTTATTGCCTGGATTGAATGCTGCGTTCGTGGATGTCGGTTATGAAAAGGATGCCTTTTTACATTACCTCGACTTAGGGGCACAATTCAATTCGTGCAGTAAATTTGTCAAGCAAGTCTTATCGGACAAGAAACACCTGCTACCTATCTCCAAAGCGAAGATATTGCCTGAAATAGACAAGGACGGTACCATAGGCGATGTATTGAAAGTGGGACAGGAGGTTCTGGTGCAGATTGCCAAGGAACCCATTTCATCGAAAGGTCCCCGTCTGACGGCCGAAATATCCTTTGCCGGACGGTATCTGGTCTTGATTCCCTTTGCCGATAAGGTTTCGGTTTCTCAGAAAATAAAATCAACCGAAGAAAAGGCTCGCTTACGCCAGCTGATACAAAGTATAAAACCCAAAAATTTCGGGGTGATTGTGCGGACCGTGGCCGAGGGAAAACGCGTAGCGGAACTTGACAATGAGTTGAAAACATTGGTAAAGTGCTGGGAGGATGCCTTGCTGAAACTTCAAAAATCGCAATTGCCCGCACTGATCTTTGAAGAAACGGCCCGTACGGTCGGTCTCCTTCGGGATATTTTCAACCCTTCGTTTGCGCATATTCATGTGAACGACGAGGAGGTATATCAACAGATATACAATTACGTGAGTTTGATAGCCCCCGAATGTAAGGATATTGTAAAATTGTATAAAGGAGCGCTGCCTATTTTCGATAATTTCGCCATTACCAAGCAGATCAAGGGCTCATTTGGTAAAACGGTTTCGTTCAAGAGCGGAGCTTATTTGATTATAGAACATACCGAGGCGCTTCATGTGATAGATGTAAACAGCGGTAATCGCTACAAATCGGCCGATGGGCAGGAGAGCAATGCCTTGGATGTAAATATGTATGCGGCCGAAGAGATTGCCCGGCAGTTGAGGCTCCGGGATATGGGGGGGATTATCGTAATCGATTACATTGATATGCAATTGGCCGATAATCGGCAGAAGTTGTACGACCGAATGCGTGAGCTGATGCAGCATGACAGAGCCAAACACAATATCTTGCCATTGAGTAAGTTTGGCCTTATGCAGATTACTCGTCAGCGGGTACGTCCGGCATTGGATATTGCAACGGCCGAGACTTGCCCGACGTGTTATGGGAAGGGAGAGATCAAACCGTCTATCCTGTTTACCGACCGTTTGGAGGATAAAATAGCGTATCTGGTTCACAAGTTGCGGGTAACCCAGTTCTCGCTTCATGTACATCCGTTTATTGCGGCCTATATCAATAAAGGCTTCTTTTCTTTGAAATGGCAATGGCGGTTTAAATACGCCTTCCGTTTTAACCTGATACCGAATCAGTCGTTGGCTTTTCTGGAATATCGTTTTTATGACCGGGAAGGTACTGAGATCGATTTAAAAGAGGAGATTGAAATCAAATAACTCTTTTGTCCCTTTGATAAAAGAAATATAAGAAAGGGTGGCATCTATGGGTGCTGCCCTTTCTTGGTAAAGAATGTGTGTTGTTCTTTCGGCTTTGTCTCGGCTGTATCTTCTTGGGATTAAAATAGGCATCCCCTCAAAGTTCTTTCAGGCCTTTGAGGGGATGCCTGGATATCTTGTTTTATAGGATTTGTCGGCTTTTGGAGGGTTGCTATTTTTTTACCGTAATAATGGAAGCCTTCAAATTTTTCTTCAATTTACCCAATGCCGGATAGAGGTTTGTGCTGACTGTTTGATACGATTCGGTAATGTAGTTGAAGCTGATGGGGATTAGACTGATCTTTTCATCTACTACCGTGGTGTCCGGATTAAGGTTGATGATGTTGGTAATGAACTTGTTCAGGTTGCCAAAGTCGTACTCTTGCTTCGTGGCGTTGTAGGCAGCGTAGAATGTGTTGATGTTGTCGCACATATTGCGTTTGGCAAAAAATGCCGGTACATCTTTGCTGCGTATGAACAACAGATATTGAGGCGGGGCGATGCTGAAATTGTTCGCCTCGGGAGTATATACCGGTACGACGAAACGCAGGGTATTTAATGTTACGTTGTTTAATCCGTCCTCTTTCAATTTATCGATGATCTCTTGGGTTGGGAAAGTTATTTCCGTATTGAATGCGGCTGGTGTCTTTACATAAGTGGTATCCGCAGATGGTGCAGACATATAGGGAGGATTGGTTACCTCGATGTGGTTGGCATTTACAACCTCCGGGGTTACGGCTAAGTAATCTTTGTATTGTTTGACTACCAGGGTGTCTCCCTGTAATATCTTGTAATAAAATCGGATGGATGTTTCGCGAATGTCGATGACTACCCCGTTTCCGTAACTGTTCTTGACGTAGATGCCGGGGAAAAATTGGTTGAATTTCTCTTTCGATTTGAACAGGTCGGGATCTTCTTTGAATTTCTGGTAGATCATGTCGGTGAATTCCTGTGGCATGGTCAAGGTGATGGTGCGGGCATAGGTGTCTTCGGTTTTTATGGAGTCTTCGACGCTGATGTCCGATGCCGTATAGAACTTCCGACCTAATAAATCGGACGGATCATAATAGTCTTCCGGATTAATGTCGGTGTAGGGGATTTCGGGTAATTGTTTGTTCAGGGCGTAAACACTGAGCTGCATGGGGGTGAGTGAGTCTCCCATGAATGTTGCAAACCGCATACGCAATACGGTAGAGTCCAGTTTATCGCCGATATTATTTTCGCCTCCGAATTCCATCTCTGAGGCCGGGTAGAGTTGTGCCATAAAATCGCATTTGATGGAGCCGAAGTTCGGGTCGGTAAAACCTCCCAACCATTCGGAAATGGTGAAACAATATACTTTATCTACCGGGATGGTGGTAGAGGTTACATCGAATGTGTCGCGCGATAGGTATAGTTGATCGCCTTCCGGTAAGATGGATGTGCCGATCTCAGAGAAATCATCGGTACAGGCGAATGCCCAGGAGAGGCAAACGGCAAAGGCGAAAAAACGGAGTAATTTCATATTTTCTTTTCTTGTCAAATCAAATGTTTTTGGGGACAATTCTGAATATGTTGTCTCGAAATAAATGTCCCCGCAAAGATATAATAAAGTTGCAAATTTCAGCTATTGATTATTTTTTTCCCAGACTTCGTCGTAAAAATGGTCGTAAGCGGCTATGTATGTGTCTGCCGATTGGTACGGAAGGAATGGAATGTTTTTCCCTTGTACATATGATAATATCTCATTATTAATATGTTGGCTCCCCTGGATGACTCCGTCGGAGAAGTCGATGGCCAGTTTTGTTAAAGTTTCAAAATCAACGGGTTTCCCTGTGATGGCGGCTACGTCTTCGGGTTCGACTCCTTCGAGTTGGATTTTTTCGGCGAAGTCCTCTCCATATGGTACTTGGAATCCGTTGTCGTACGTGGAGTAGATGATTTTGGAATTCCGGAAGGAGGGATCCTCGGCGTATGCTTTTTTGATGTAGAGCGGTGCCAATGCGGTTAACCATCCGTGACAATGGATGATGTCCGGAGCCCAGCGTAATTTTTTGACGGTTTCCATGACGCCTCTGACAAAGAAGATACTGCGTTCGTCGTTGTCTTCAAATTCATTTCCGTTGTCGTCGGTAAGAACTTGCTTGCGCTGAAAATAGTCGTCGTTGTCGATGAAATAGACCTGCATACGGGCCGACTGTATGGAGGCTACTTTTATGATCAGGGGGTGATCGGTATCGTTGATAATCAGGTTCATGCCCGATAAGCGAATGACTTCGTGCAGTTGATTTCGCCTTTCGTTGATGTTCCCGTATTTGGGCATGAAGGTGCGGATTTCATGTCCTCTTTCTTGGATGCCTTGTGGTAGGTTGCGACAAAGGGTCGCTATTTCGGAATCAGGCAGATAAGGAGTAATTTCTTGTGCAATAAAGAGCACTTTGGTGGCTTTGGTCATGATAAATCGATGTATCAAAAAGAATTATGCTGCAAAGATAATAAAAAAAAATTCGTAATCCTCAAAATATGAGGGTGATTAACATCTAAATGCATGGTAAATGTCTTGATAGAGTTGTTGTTACAAAAATTATGATTGAATCCAATATGTGTTAATGAAGAAATTTAATTATTTAAATGCTTCTATGTTTGGGTTTAATTTAGTTCTTTTGCAGCGATTTTTTGTAAAAGTTATGGAAATAGTAAAAACAGTGGCCGAATTGCAGGCAAAATTATCTGCCGTTCGGGAAAAAGGTCAGAAAGTGGGTTTCGTGCCTACTATGGGTGCTTTGCATAACGGACATTTGTCGTTGGTAAAACGATGCGTGAGTGAAAATGATGTTTGCGTGGTGAGCGTATTTGTTAATCCTACGCAATTTAACGATAAGAATGATTTG
>DVNA01000026.1 GCA_018714665.1 Candidatus Gallibacteroides avistercoris
CTCGGACAAATAGGTCTTAACGAAATCGAAAATATAGGTCAAGGCATCCCGTTGTGCCGGGAAATAATCGAGCAGCTGCATTTGAATGATATTCTGAAAACCAAAACCGCGAGCAATGGCATACATCAAAGCCAGCATCGGGACAATAGCCAACATCATGTTATAGGTCAGTGCCGATGCCTTTGCCTGCAAATCATCCTCCTTGAAACGTCTGACAGAAATTATCACCGTCTTGAAAAGATTGATCAATATCCGACGGCTTCCACTTACTTCCGTTTCGGTTATCCGCCAAATATCTTCGGATGCAAAGTGCCAGAAATGTGCTATATTTTCTTTTATCCGATTCATGGAATACGGTTTAAACAATAAACAGCAGGATTATAAGCCGGGTTCTGTTCCTTATTTCAGGCGTTTGTCATTTATCTCGACTTTGCGTCACCGCAAAGTTCTAGCGGTCTACCCCCCGACATCGGACGAGCCACCCTTTACTGTCGGTATACATGACCTTGCAACCCATGGGGCGTACCACTCTTATGTTGCCATAAAAGCCGGTGAGCTCTTACCTCGCCTTTTCACCCTTACCTCACCATGAATGAGGCGGTTATTTTCTGTCACACTACCTTACCTTCGCAGATAACTTCCCGTTAAGAAGCATGGCGCTCTGTGTTGCCCGGACTTTCCTCTTGCATGAAAACAAGCGACAAACCATCCTGCTGTATGCCTACAAAGGTAATACAAATTTATTGTATTCCAAATGCTTAGTTGTATTGCATAGAAAGTATATTACATATACTACTAAGCATTGCAAATTACCGTTCATTTTCAGACGTTTTATAATTATTACAAAAAGACAGAATAGCAGTTTCGGGTGAAAATTTGTCATTTTGGCATCGTTTTTCCGTTAAGCGCTGTTAAGGAAGAAACGATGATATTAAATCTGTTTAAAAAGTGGGGGTGGAATGAATTATCGCACGAATATTGTTCTAATTTTAACGTGTCGACAACTTAAAAACAAGTATTAATTAACATTTTAAGGATAATCATTATGAAAAAAGTATTCAGCTTTATTTTAGTAGCTCTTATAAGTTCTGCCGTATCAATCGGCACCTTTATGTGGCTCAACAATAATGAGCCGAACCATTATAGCTCTGCACCCGAACCCACGGTAAAGGCCAATGCTTGGCCGGCAGCATTCGCGCCGGCATCCAGCCAGGCCATAGAGACAGACTTCACCAAGGCTGCCGAAGAGGTGGTACATGCCGTGGTACATATCAAATCGACTAAAATGCCCGATCAACAGACCCGAAATTTTTACGGCAATCCTTTCTTTGATCAATTCTTCGGAGGACAGGGTTACTCCCAACAACCGCGTATAGGGATGGGATCGGGGGTAATCATCACCAAAGACGGTTACATCGTTACCAATAACCACGTTATCAAAGAGTCGGACGAATTGGAAGTTACTCTGAACGACAACCGGACCTTCAACGCCAAAGTCATCGGCACCGATGAGGCGACGGATCTGGCCCTATTAAAAATAGAAGCCGAAGATCTGCCGATTGTCAAGATGGGCGACTCCGACAAATTAAAAGTGGGCGAATGGGTACTGGCCGTGGGAAACCCGTTCCAGTTGAACTCTACGGTTACAGCCGGTATTGTAAGTGCAAAGGCCCGTAACGTGGGTATGAGCGGTAATATGGGAATAGAATCGTACATACAAACCGACGCTGCCGTTAACCCGGGTAACAGCGGGGGTGCTTTGGTCAATACCAAAGGCGAATTGGTTGGGATCAATACAGCATTGATTTCTGAAACCGGGAACTACGCCGGATGTTCTTTCGCCGTACCGTCGAGCATCGTTGCCAAAGTCGTATCGGACATCAAACAATATGGAAACGTGCAACGGGCCATATTAGGCGTCCGTATCAGCGACATCAATGAAGATTTGGCCAAGGAAAAGAACCTGACTACCAAAGAGGGTGTATATATCGGTGTGGTTGAAGAACGCGGTGCTGCCATGGATGCCGGCTTGGAAGAAGGAGACGTTATTGTAGGAATCAACGGTGTAAAAATCAAAAATACGGGAGTATTGCAAGAACAAATCAGCCGCTACCGTCCGGGAGACAAAATCACGGTAGAGTATATCCGGGATGGTAAGTCGAACAAAAAAGAGATTACCTTGCGCAATTACAAAGGAAATACCGAAATCATCAAAGGTACGGGTATCGAGATACTCGGAGCTGCTTTCAAAGAACTCTCCGACAGCGAACGACGTGAATACGGTCTGCATTCAGGCGTACAGGTGGATGGTATCAAAGATGGCAAATTCCGTGAAGCGGGTATCCGCAACGGATTCATCATCCTGCGTATCAACGACAATACCGTCAGCTCGGCAAAAGATGTAGAAAAGATATACAACAACATCATGAAAAGACAATCGGCTGAAAAAGTGATGTTCATTGCCGGTATATATCCGAATGGAAAAACAGGTTACTACGCTGTTAATTTAACAGATTAACAACGGGTTAACCGCCCCTTACCAGAAAAGCAGGCTTTTACCCTCTTGCAAATTTGAGTAAAAGCCTGTTTTTCAAACAATAAAAAGTAAAAATATAACTAAACGGAGGGAACAAATATATGAAATTGCTCGTTTGACAAATAGGATGAAAACAAAACCAGGAAATAGCAATTTATCGACTTGGATCCGTTTTCCCTAAAAACCTATTTGTTAAATGCCAAATAATCGCTATATTTGCGCTCCAAACTTCTTTGCGTAGAATGAGACAGTTAAAGATCACAAAATCTATCACAAACAGAGAGAGTGCTTCGCTTGACAAGTATCTTCAAGAAATCGGTAGAGAGGACTTGATTACGGTAGAAGAAGAGGTAGAACTCGCTCAGCGTATCAAAAAAGGAGACCGCGCCGCGTTGGAAAAACTGACACGCGCCAATCTTCGGTTTGTGGTTTCAGTGGCCAAACAGTACCAGAATCAAGGGTTAAGCCTGCCTGACCTGATCAACGAAGGGAATCTGGGCCTGATTAAAGCTGCCGAGAAATTCGACGAAACTCGGGGATTCAAATTTATTTCATACGCTGTGTGGTGGATACGTCAGTCTATTCTTCAAGCATTGGCAGAACAATCTCGTATTGTTCGTTTGCCGCTCAACCAGGTAGGTTCGTTGAATAAAATCAGCAAAGCCTTTTCCAAATTCGAGCAGGAAAACGAACGCCGTCCCTCTCCTGAAGAGTTGGCGGAAGAGTTGGATATCCCCGTAGATAAAATCTCGGATACCATGAAGGTTTCCGGAAGGCATATCTCGGTGGACGCGCCTTTCATCGAAGGAGAAGACAACAGTTTGCTGGATGTACTCATCAACGACGATTCGCCCATTGCTGACCGTTCACTCATCAACGAGTCTCTCGCAAAAGAAATTGACAGGGCTCTTGCTACTTTAACCGAAAGAGAGTGCGATATTATCAAAATGTTTTTCGGTATCGGATGTCAAGAAATGACACTGGAAGAAATCGGCGACAAATTCGGCCTCACCAGAGAGCGCGTACGCCAGATTAAAGAAAAAGCCATCAGACGATTGAGACAAAGTTCACGTAGCAAACTGCTCAAAACTTATTTGGGATAAGATTCCCTCTATCCTTTCTACATTTTGAAAGAGGAAAAGATTAACGAATTGATTATCCGGGAGGATATATCAATTCGTTGTTTTTTATCCGTTTGTCCCAGTTGAAAAATGCCGAACTAACCGTTCGGCATTTTTCATTGTAAAAACAAATCTCTATAACAATGGAATTTCATCCGAATGACATCGAATTAATCCTCCTCATCCTCCTCCAAATCTTCTATCGGCGGCTGACGTTTAAACACTTCTTTAAACGAAATAAGCGACTCGGTCCGCGCCAACCCGAGCGGTTGCAATTTTGTATGGATAATTTTCAGCAAGTGTGCATTATTGCGGGCATATATCTTAATAAACATATCGTATTGTCCTGTGGTATAATGACATTCTACCACCTCAGGTATTTTTTTGAGTGCTTCGAGTACGGTTGCGAATTGGCCGGGATTTTGCAGATACAGCCCCATATAGGCGCACGTTTCAAACCCGATCTTATTGGAATCCAGAATATATTCCGATCCTTTTATGATACCGATGGATATCAATTTTTGCACCCGTTGGTGTATGGCTGCACCCGATACGTTACACTCCCGGGCTATCTCCAAAAAGGGGATTCGGGCATTCCCGGAGATTAATTTCAGTATCTTATAATCCAAACTATCTAACTGATGGTGTCCCATATTTTTTTCTAATTATTGATACAAATCTTTTTATTGCACGACTTGCCCCCTACTGCAAAATTTGGAGTAACTTATCCAATTGCGGAGCCATGATAATCTCGGTACGCCGATTCTTTGAACGACCCTCATCGGTAGAATTATCGTCAACGGGCATAAACTCGCCTCGTCCCGAGGGGACAATCTGTAACGGGTTCACGCCATAATCTTCCGTCAGGATACGAACTACCGACGTGGCCCGGATAACACTCAAATCCCAATTATCCTTGAACTGGGACGTTTTGATAGGTTTGTTATCGGTATGTCCTTCTATAAAGACATCTATCTCACTCTGTTTTTTGAGCACCTCGGCCAGTTTTTCCAACGCCTCTTTTCCCCGGTCATCGACTTTGGCACTACCCGACTTGAAGAGCAACTTGTCAGACATGGCCACATATACCTTTCCGTTCTTTTGCGTAACACTCAATTCGTCGCTGCTAAACCCCATCAAGGCATCTTTGACGCTCGACAGCAACATATCCACCTTTTCATTCTGGGCGTTGATCATCGATTGCAAATCATTGATGGTATTTTCCCGGTCTTTGAGCTGGTCCATTTTTTCTTTCAATGCCAGACTCAGTTTCTCGTGTTCGGAGATGTTGGAGTTGAGCAACCCCCGATATTCCCGAATCACTTTGCCCTGCGCCGCTGTATCCTGTTCAAGTTGTTTTATCTGTTCGGCTGTTTTTTGCTGCAACTGTTCCAGATCTTGCTTCAATGAACGGCCATAATCCAATGCCTCCAACCGTCCGGTTTCCGCCTCCATATATTTCTTCTTTGTAACACAAGAGGTTGAAAACAGAAATAGAGCGATGGTCAAAAACATAAATCCTTTCATAAATTTCCTCTTTTTATTTCGATTTAATGCAAATTTATAATAAATCTCGACAAAATAACACACAAAACGGCGATTTATTTTTTATTCCGTACTTTCAGCAACCGTGCTTCGGGTTTGGTTCGATCATAAAAATAGTGTAATTTAGCCGCATAAATAACCAATGTCGATTCGACAATTCTAATTTTTCAGGAAATGCAAAATATCATTCTTTTCGATCAGCCGGAGATACACCAAAGTTTATTACCGCTGACCTTTACCCGTCCCATTGCCGACTTACGTATCGGCATACTCACCATCCGGGAGAAATGGGAGCTCTGTTTACCGGGAAGTTA
>DVNA01000027.1 GCA_018714665.1 Candidatus Gallibacteroides avistercoris
ATCCGACAGCCTATTAATACGATTTATATTTACTGGTAAGAACAACGAGGAAGGAGGAGAAAAAGGTTGAAACTTACGTGTACCAGAAGAACTTTGGATAAACATTCTCCTAACAGTACTATTTGCTTTTCTTTGGAAAATAATTGTATCTTTGTAGATATGGTTTACCTTTAATGACGTATCTTATGAAAAGAAAATTATGCTTGTTTACATTCTTCCTGTTTTGTTTATCTGTAACCTGGGTATCGGCCAAACAAAAGAGTCCGACGCTGCCGGACAGCTACGTAATAGTGGCCGGTAAAACGCTGGAAAAAGATACGGAATGGCGTCCGGTTATCGACGCATTGAGCCAGAAACACGACAATGCGCCCGTCATATATTATCACAACTCTCCCTACGAAACACTCTACCGGCTCAAACAACTACGCCCCCGTTACGTGGCCGTGGTTGAGAAACCCGAAAATCTGAACCGGGATTATGTCATCAGCTTCCATAAGCTGAGCCGGACGATAGACGACGATATTTTTGCCGATTTCCTGTGGGGTATCATCACCGGATACGATGCCGCTGCTGCCATGAAGATGGTCAACAACAGCACCGAACCGCTCGTGATAAAAGATGCCGTCGCCACCATCACGGAGATCAGCGGGGCCAAATGGTTTGACCGCTTCGGTTGGGTGGACGACCACAAACGGGGTTTGTGGGGCGAGAAGGTATCGGCAGAAAGCGATACGGTAAACCGATATACCGACCCGAAAAATATCCTGGGAAAATTCTATGAACTATACACGAAATACGACCCGGACCTGGTGGTTACAGCAGCCCATGCCACCGAACGGAACCTGGAAATGCCCTTTTCGCTGGGAAACTTGCGACCGAAAGATGGAAAACTGTATGCCGATTTTAAAGACAACCCACAGTTTCTGAAAGAGAGCGGCAAACGAAAAGTCTATTTCGCCGTGGGAAACTGCTTGATCGGAAATGTCAACAATACGAAAGAGAGCATGGCCATCGCCTGGATGAACGGATCGAACGCCGCCACCATGATAGGCTATGTAGTAACTACGTGGCATGGACGGAACGGCTGGGGCGGATTGAAATATTGGCTGACCACCCCCGGACGATATACCCTGGCCGAAGCCATCTACCTGAACCAACAGGATTTTCTAAACCAACAGTATGAATGGAGCCCGTGGTTTCTGGCAGCAGAGTATCCCCATGGAGAGAAAGTATCCAATCCTATGCGTGAAGGAGCCAGACGAATTAAAGATTTTACCGGACTGGAACCGACTATGGACCAAATCGGTTTTATGCACGACCGCGATGTGCTGGCCTATTACGGCGACCCGAAATGGGATGTACGCCTGCAACAGATTCCCGAAGAGAACGATTTTACCGTAACCACCCAAATAAAAGGCAACCAATGTATCGTTACGATTAAAACGCACAAGAATTTCAGTCTGGAACGGATGGCCGGCGATAAATTCAAAGAAGAGCACGTGCTGGACATCCCGTTCAGCTATTTCTTCCCCGAACGGCTCAACCATCCGAAACTAGCTCCCGGACAGGAGTGGCACGCCGTAGTCGATGAGAATTTCCTATTGGTTTATGACCCGAAATTCGAGCCGAACAAAACCTATACCATTCGGATTGATATAGAATAGATACAAGCTGAATCGGAGAAAATGCTCTTGGGTAAAAGAGCGTTCCTACTCAAAAGCATATTCCGGCGAGGCGGGAAAAGCGGAGGCCTCTCCTTGTTGTGAGCGGCCCTCCGTCCTAACCGATCAACCGATAAAACTATTTAGTACAATTCTTTTTTTACCTTTGTAATATCAAATTTTAGTTGTTATGAGTAATACGATTATAGAACGTCTTGCTGCTTTACGAGCAAAAATGGATGAAAGAGACATCCAGGCGTTTATCATTCCCGGGACAGACCCGCATCTGAGCGAATACAGTGCTGAACATTGGAAATCGAGAGACTGGATTTCCGGATTTACCGGTTCGGCAGGAACAGCCGTGGTAACAACCGACCGAGCCGGATTATGGACAGACTCCCGCTATTTTCTGCAAGCAGAGATCGAATTAACGGGATCCTCATTTGAACTGTTCAAACAGGGACTTCCCGAAACACCCGATATCGTATCGTGGTTGATCTCCGTCCTTCCTGCGGGAGCTAACGTTGCTATCGACGGGGCCATGTTCTCAACCGACGAAGCATTGAAACTGCAAAGTGCTTTGCAGAAAAAGAACTTACAGTTGATAGCCGATTTTGATCCGTTCGGCCAGATATGGGCATCTCGTCCGGCTATTCCCCAGAATCCTCTTTTCATCTACGAAGAAAAATACAGCGGAGAATCGACACAAAGCAAAACCCAGAAGATTCTCGCCGGCATACAGGAGAAAGGAGCATCGGCCATTCTGTTGTCCGCTTTGGACGAAATTGCCTGGGCCTTCAACGTCCGGGGAACGGACGTGGAATGTAATCCCGTGGTAATTTGCTACGCATACATCTCCGCTACGCAGAAGGTACTCTTTATCGATGCGGCCAAAGTACCGCAAAAAGAGAAAGCCTGTTTGGCAGAACAGGGTATCGAAACGGCCCCCTACGACAGCATATTCTCTTTTATCGCACAAATTCCACACGACACTACGTTGTTGGTAGACAGCGGAAAGATGAATTTTAAACTCTACCAGGCCATCAGCCAACACAATGCCTACGTAATGGGCAGTTCGCCGGTTACCTGGTTAAAGAGCCTGAAAAACGCTACGGAGATAGCCGGATTCAGAAATGCGATGATAAAAGACGGTGTAGCACTGGTTCAGTTCTTCCGGTGGTTGGAGGCGCACGTAAAAGAGGGTAAAATAACCGAAACCGAAATCGGGCGTCAATTGATCCACTTCCGGAGCCAACAGCCGTTGTTCGTAGGAGAAAGTTTCTCTACCATCAGCGGATACAACGAGCACGGCGCCATCGTGCATTACCACGCCACCGAAGAGAGCGAATCGACCTTGCAACCCTCCGGCTTCCTGTTGATAGACTCGGGTGGACAATATTTGGACGGGACCACCGACATCACCCGGACCATAGCCCTCGGCCCGCTGACCGAACGGCAGAAAAGAGACTACACGCTCGTTTTGAAAGGCCATATAGCCATCGCTACCTGCCGCTTCCCCCAGGGGACACGGGGTGCACAAATAGACGTATTGGCCCGCAAACCGCTATGGGATTACGGAATGGGCTATCTACACGGAACGGGGCACGGTATCGGGCACTTCCTGAACGTTC
>DVNA01000028.1 GCA_018714665.1 Candidatus Gallibacteroides avistercoris
AAAAAAAAGATCTGACAAATTTGTTTTTCAAAACAAAAATTATATGATTTTTGGAATATATAAATAAATTTGCAACATAAGAATATGTGATGCGAAGTTTATTAAGCAATATCTCTATGAGTACAAGAATCTTTTTATGGGGAAAATTTTTGCTGGGATTCGTTCTGGTAGCAATAGGTTTGAACGGTTGCGATGGACGCAGTACAAGTTTTTCGGTAGAACATTCGGCCGATAAACAATCGGTTGTCAAAATCCAGGGGCAAGCGAACTATTTATTGCTCCCGGTTGAAGAAGCAACCGCAGAGGCAAAAGTCTATATGGAAATCGACGGAGTTAAAACCTTGCCGGTCGATGTGCGGCTTGCCAGGAGCAAAGTCGATTATTATGTCCCGTATGAACTTAAAGGAGAACGCAATGCTGTTGTCTATATAGACAGGGTGGAGAGTGATGCCCTTTGCTGGAATCGTCTGCTGTTGTCTGATACATTCGGTGTGGAGAATGTCGAAGAATATCGCCCGACATACCATTTCTCACCTGCCTACGGGTGGATGAACGACCCCAATGGTATGGTCTACTTAGACGGCGAGTACCACCTCTTTTATCAATATAACCCATATGGCTCCATGTGGGGAAATATGCATTGGGGCCATGCCGTGAGCCCCGACCTGGTATCGTGGCAACATCTTCCGGTAGCTATTGCCCCCGATAGTTTGGGTACCATTTTTTCGGGTAGCGCCGTGGTCGATGAGGAGAATGTATCCGGATTCGGTAAAAATGCCATTGTTGTGTTTTTTACCTCTGCCGGGCAGCGACAGTCGCAGAGTATCGCATATAGTACCGATAATGGACGAACCTTTACCAAATACGATAAAAATCCGGTAGTAACGGCCGATATACCCGATTTTCGCGATCCGAAGGTCTTTTATCATGAACCCTCCCAAAAATGGGTGATGGTGGTGGCATCCGGTCATGAGGTGCGTTTCTTTATCTCTACCAACCTGAGAGATTGGGATTTTTCCGGATCATTTGGTCAAGGGTACGGTTCTCATGCCGGTGTCTGGGAATGTCCCGACTTGATTGAGTTGCCGGTAAACGATCGGCCGGGAGATAAAAAGTGGGTGTTGCTCCTGAATATCAATCCCGGATGTATTTTCGGAGGTTCGGCTACCCAATATTTTACAGGAGAGTTTGATGGAAAAACATTTACGTGCGACTCTGAACCCGAAACCGTAAAATGGATGGATTGGGGGAAAGACCACTATGCCACCGTAACTTTCTCGAATACAGACGAACGTAAAATAGCCATAGCCTGGATGAGCAACTGGCAGTATGCCAATCAGGTGCCTACGCGTCAGTTCAGAAGTGCCAATTCCATACCCCGCGATTTGAGTCTATATACACAGGAAGGAGAGACCTATTTGTCTTCGATCCCGGTTCCGGAGATGGAAACCCTCAGAGAAGAGAAAAACATATATCCGGCAGTAACCGAACAACAAGGCGACTATTGTATAGAGCGATTGTTTGAAAACAACCAAGGCGCGTATGAAATTGTTTTAACCATAAAGCGTAAAACGGCCGATGTATTCGGGTTCAGGTTGTCGAACGGAAAAGGAGAACAAGTTGATTTCTGTTACAATTTACCGGAAAAAAAATTCGCGATGGATCGGACAAAAAGTGGATTGACCGATTTCAGTGGCGATTTTCCGGTGGTTACTTATGCCCCGATAGTGCCGCAAGAGCGTTATACGCTTCGCTTGTTTGTCGATAAGTCCAGTATCGAGTGTTTCGACGGCGACGGTAAACTGGCGATGACCAACCTGGTGTTCCCCCGTGAGCCGTATAACAGTCTGACCTTTTATGCTCAGAACGGGAGCTATGATGTAGAATCGGTTGTTGTTTATTCACTTAAAGAGAGTATGTAAATTTATAATACAATGAAAGCATATATTTATTGGATTACCTTTGTAGCAGTTAATGGAGGATTATTGTTCGGTCTGAACATGGCCGGAATCTCCGGGGCAGTTAATTCCATTCAGGATTTTTTTCAATTGACCGATAACGGGATAGGAATAGTGGTCAGCTCCTTAATGATAGGGTGTTTGCTGGGAGCGCTCTTTACCGGGGCTTTGGCTGACAGGTTTGGGCGTAAAACGATATTTCTATCGGTGGCGTTATTGTTTTTGTTCTCTTCTTTGGGTTGTGCGTTGGCGCAATCCGAGGGGATGTTGGTACTTTTCCGGGTCATTGCCGGATTCGGGGTAGGAGCCGTATCGGTTGTCGGTCCGATGTATATTTCCGAGGTTGCACCTGCCTCTCAACGGGGAACGTTGGTCTCGTATAACCAGTTTGCCATTACCATCGGTATTTTGTTGGCATATGCCATAGACTATTTTTTACTCGATGTTTCCGGTTCATGGCGTTATATGTTGGCCGTCCCGGCCGTTTTCTCTTTGTTGTTTTTATTGCTGTTGATGGTTTCTTTCCCGGAGAGCCCCCGTTGGTTGATAGCCAACGGACGGAGTGAGGAGGCCCAGAGTGTCCTCTGTCGTATTGGCGGAGACGTTTTTGCTCAGCAAGAGAAAACGGCGATAGAGAACTCCCTCCGACAGGAGACGAATAAAGAAGAGGCCTCCTTCTCCGAGATTTTTAAGGGAAAGGTGGGGCGTGTCGTCTTGTTGGGAACATTGTTGGCCGCTTTTCAGCAGATAACCGGCATAAATGCTGTGGTTAATTATGCTCCGGTTATTTTTGAACAGACGGGAGTAGGAGGGGATACAGCCTTGTTGCAATCAGTATTGGTGGGGTTGATTAATTTCTTGTGTACGATTGTCGCCTTGTGGTTGGTAGATCGTAAAGGCCGTAAAGTCTTGTTGTTGTGGGGAGCAGTAGGGATGATTGTCTCGTTGGCCTATCTGACCGCTTCGTTTGCTTTTTCGTGGGGAGGAATCGGGGTTCTAATAGCCCTGTTGGTGTATATCTCCTTTTTTGCAGCCAGCTTTGCACCGGTGATGTGGGTGGTAACCTCCGAGATGTTCCCGAACCGGGTACGCGGATATGCCCTCTCTTTTTCTACCGGAATCAGTTGGATATGTACTTTTTTGACGGTGCAGTTTTCGCCGTGGATACTCAATAACTGGGGAGGAGCCACTCTTTTTGGATTTTTTGGCGTATTCAGCATATTGGCATTTTTCTTTGTTTGGCGTTATATCCCAGAAACGAAAGGAAAAACTTTGGAACAGATAGAAAAAGAATTAGGTTTAAAATAGAAAACAGTGCGATTGACTATGAAAAATACAGTGATTGTAGGTATGGGCGAGGCGTTGTGGGACCTCTTGCCCGAGGGGAAAAAAATCGGAGGAGCTCCGGCAAATTTTGCCTATCATATTTCTCAGTTGGGTTTTGACAGCCGCGTGGTTAGTGCTGTCGGGAATGATCCGTTGGGCGATGAACTATTGCGGAATTTCGACCAAAGAGCGCTTCGTTATGAAATAGAGAAGGTCTCGTATCCTACCGGAACGGTTCAGGTAGAACTCGATGCAGCAGGGATTCCCTGTTATGACATAAAGCAAGATGTAGCGTGGGATAACATTCCTTTTTCCCGTTCGTTGGAGCAGTTGGCACAACAGACCCGTGCGGTTTGTTTCGGCTCGTTGGCACAGCGTAGTGCCGTTTCCCGTTGCACCATCAATCGTTTCTTAGATATTATGCCCGATGGAGAAGGACAATACAAGATATTTGATATAAATCTTCGCCAGTCGTTTTATGATAAGGAGGTTATCTGTAACTCCTTGAAAAAATGCAATATTTTGAAAATAAACGATGAAGAACTGGTAATCGTAAACCGAATGTTCGGGTATCCAGAACAGGATATGGAAAAGAGTTGTCGGCTTTTATTGTCAGAATACGATGTGAAGATGTTGATATTGACTTGTGGTATCAACGGTAGCTATGTGTTTGTACAAGAGGACGAACCGGTATCGTTTGTCGATACACCCCGGGTGGTGGTGGCTGATACCGTGGGGGCCGGCGATTCTTTTACTGCGGCTTTTTGCGCCTCTATTCTCAAAGGAAAGTCCGTTCGGCAGGCACACGAACTGGCCGTAGAAGTTTCTGCTTATGTTTGTACCCGACATGGCGCCATGCCGGAGTTGCCTCAATCGATCAAAGATAAATTAAAATAGAGAGGGCCGTAGTGAAACACCGTCAGGAGTTGCTTTCGTTTCTGATTTTGTAAATTTGATGAAACTTGAAAGTACTGAAATTCAGAAATAAGTAAGTTTTTTTGTAAAAAAGTGCCTGCCGGAATTTGTATAATCAAAAAATGACGCTATCTTTGCAACGCATTTCAAAAATGGTGAATGTAGCTCAATTGGTTAGAGCGTCGGATTGTGGTTCCGAAGGTCGCGGGTTCGACCCCCGTCTTTCACCCCTTTCTTTTGAATAAAAAACCAGCTTGTAACGAGTTGGTTTTTTTTTATAGCTTCTCTTCTCCTCTTCTCTATAAAGAGAAGCAACGAAAAGGAAACTTTTTGAATAACCATATAGCTTTTCAATGGTGTGAGTTCTCCTATAAATCGGACATATCAGAATTAGATAAAAGATGCTAATTTTGTACAAGGAAAAAGAGTATGGAAAAGAGTCTTTACTGTGAGT
>DVNA01000029.1 GCA_018714665.1 Candidatus Gallibacteroides avistercoris
AAAATCACTTTTTCAAAAAAAAACATCATTACACATATCCTTTAAAATCAACCTTACAAAAAATCCCAACTACATGATTATAAACCCGTACAACAGATTTAACCAATCTCATAATCAGATACGCCTATCATAAAAGAAAAATAAATCTATCCGAATATCCTCTACACACATCCCCTTATCCATTAACAATTATTATCCCATAATTCTATAAGCCATTAGAAGAATAGCTTATTTTTGTTTATCATAAAAATTTGATAAACGAACCAACTAATTTAAAAAAGAAAAATGATGAAAAACTGGATGACTTTGGCCGCAGCGACTTGTTTGCTGGCCTCGTGCCACACGGCCACACAAAAACAAAAAGATGAGTTAATCGGGAACTGGATTGAAGTAATGCCTGTGAATTTACAATTTGTACAAGGGGTAACGCTGAATGCAGACGGAACGGCAGCGTCCATCGGAATGGCCACCCTGAAATATGAATCATGGGATCTGACAGAAAACAAACTGATACTAAACGGAAAAAGTATCGGCAACGGACAAACCATCGATTTCTCAGACACATTGGATATCGTAACCCTGACACCCGACTCGTTGAAAGTGGGCAAATACGGAGCCTATCGCAGGGATTATTACCGCGTAACAGAGATTCCCGCCGCACCAAAGAAAAACAGCCTGCTGGATTCCCTGCAAAAAACAGACGGTACAGGGGAGTTGCAGACCCGCATTTTTGAAGGGACACTACCTGCGGCATCGTGTCCGGGTATCGTGTATAACATAACCCTCTACAATTACGAGAATAGCGGAGACGGCGTTTTCAAAGCATCCCTTACCTACTTGGAAGCAGAAAACGGGCAGGACAAAACATATGAATTCAGCGGACGGCAATACACCCTGCGAGGCCATGCCACCAACAAAGATGCCACTGTTTTCCAGTTTGTACCTTTCGACAAGAACCAAGAAACGATGAATTTCATTTTCGAGGAAAACAAACTCACAATGCTTGACCGAGAAATGAAACCAATAGAATCAAAACTAAATTACACTTTATTGTTACAATAAATCTTACATATAAACCAACATAAATTAGGGAGAAACGTAAAAACTTTCTCCCTAATTTGTATCAACAATATCAAATACAAAAACCGCAGCCACTTGTGTATAAGCCACAAAACACCACAAAAAAAGAGCCATCCATTCAGGCCTTCTTGAAGAGTAAAACCTAAAATAGATGACTCCCTAATAATTATAACGAGACGTCTCTTCTTTACAAACTACAAATCACGATTTACCGCCATAATTCCCCGCGTAGATTTTTCTATAAAATCCAACATATAGGAAATTTCCGGCGAAAGGGTGATCTCTTCCCGTATCCTTCTTATCGCGTTTTCCAAGCTGGTTCCACATTGATAAATCTGACGATAAGCCTTGGCGATATCATCGATAATGAATCTCGAAAAGCCGTGCTTACCCATTACAATCGCGTTTATCCCGTAATACGATATGGGATTGTGAGCCGCTACAATAAATGGAGGTACGTCACGATTGGCTCGGCATCCTCCTTTTATCAACACCCACTTTCCGACACGACATCCTTGATGCAGAATCACGTTACTACTTAAAATGGCACACTCTTCAATCACACATTCCCCTGCCACTTTGGTGCCCGTACCAATTACACATTGATTACTCACCTTGGTATCGTGCGAGATATGAACTCCTTCCATCAAGAAACAGTCGTTACCGATTTCGGTACACCCCTCTTTTGTCGTAGCACGATTAATAATTACCTTTTCGCGAATAGTATTATTGTTACCAATTTTCAGAATTGTATCCTCCCCGGTAAATTTGAAATCTTGCGGAATGGCTCCCACAATGGCTCCTTGAAAAATCTTGTTCCCGGAGCCCATCCGGGTACCGCTCAATACACTGGCATACGGCATAATGGTACAACCATCTCCGATCTCTACATTTCCATCGACATACGCAAACGGCATGATAGTTACATCGTTACCGATTTTTGCACTCGGATCTACATAGGCTAATGGACTAATCATAATACCTCCTTTTTAAGGTTAAACTAACGACCTCCTCCTAACGCATGATACAGGTTGATAACCGACTGCATCCGCTGGAAATTATCGGAAACTTCCGACAGTTGAGCACTCAACAACGACTGCTGTGCGGTCAATACTTCCAGATACGTGTGAGAAGAGTCTAAAAATAGTAAATCTTGCGTATATTTCACAGATTTTTCAAGAGATTTTATCTGTTCTTTTCGTTGAGCCAGTTTTTCTTCGGCCGTCTGATACTGTACCAAGGCATTACTTACTTCACTTCCGGCATTCAAGATACTTTGTTGAAAAGCTATCAAAGCCTCTTCCTGTTGTGCCTTTGCAATCTTCAACTGAGCGATATTGGCACCTCTGCCAAAGATCGGCTGAGTGAGGGAAGCAACAGCCGAAGCAAGGATTTTACCAGGATTTACAATAACGCTTCCGGCAGAGTTGGTCCATCCTGCCGATCCGCTTATGACCAGATTCGGATAAAAGGCAGACCGAGCGATATTGGTATTGTAATAGGCTCCGGCCAACGCCATTTCCGCAGAACGCACATCCGGACGATTCGACAGCATCTGAACCGGGATACCGGTATTCATTTCTGCCGGGAACTGCTGTTCTTCTATCGTACTACGGGCAATCATCTGAGGTGCTTGTCCCAGCAATACAGAAAGGGCATTTTCGGTAGAGCTGATTTGCTGACGCAAATCGGCCAACGATGCGACAATGGAGTAGTAGTTGGCTTCGCTCTGTACCACAGCGGCTTCATTGACACTTCCAGCCACTTTCAGATCTTTCATCATTTGCACGTTCTGCTTCCAGCTTTCAGCAGTTTGTTCACTGATTTGCAACTGACGGTCCAACATCAACAAGGTATAGTAATAATTAGCCACAGTAGATATTACTTGTGTACGAACAGCCTGTTTATAGGCTTCGCTCTGCATCAACGCCGTTTTGGCCGCCCGTTTGGAGTTAAGCAAACGACCAAACAAATCAATCTCCCAGCTGGCCACCACGGGCAACTGGTACGTCCATTGTGCGGCAGACTTGTCAAAACTGCTCACCGTCCCCTGCGGAGAGAGAGACAACGAAGGCAAGAAAGACAAGCGGGATGTCATCAAACGAGCTTCTGCCTGACTGACCTGCAACGCAGCGGTTTTCAAATCTGAATTGTTTTCCAACCCTTGCCGGATCAACTGTTGCAGTTGCGGATCTGTAAAGACCTGTTCCCACGGCAGATTCCCCATATTCGTGGTATCCGATACGGCCAACGTATCCGTTGCCGATACCGGATCCCGATACACCCCTGCGGTATTTACATCGGGGCGTTTATACGGCTTATAAATATGACAGCTACTTACTACGACTGCCAACAATACGATATATAGAATGTTCTTTTTCATGTTCATTTCCTTTATAATATTTTTCAAGCCGTTACGGTTAATTAGAGTACTGTTCTATTTCGGCTTCCAGCTCGCTGTTGTCCAAATCTTTCCATTCAATAGGTTTGAAGCGTTCTTGCAGGTGTTCAAACACAACGAACAGTGCAGGGACAACAAATATCTGACAGATCATACCGATCAACATACCGCCGACAGCTCCGGTACCCAACGTACTGTTACCGTTTGCACCTACGCCGGAAGCAAACATCAACGGAAGCAAACCGACAATCAAAGCCAATGAAGTCATCAAAATAGGACGCAACCGGACTGCGGCACCGTCGATGGCGGCACTTACAATCGACATACCCATTTTTCGTCTATCCAGAGCAAACTCGGTAATCAAAATGGCATTCTTGGCCAACAAACCTACCAACATAATCAACGATATTTGCATATAGATGTTGTTTTCTACTCCCAGGAATTGCGCGAAAATAAAGCTACCACACAACCCGAACGGAATAGAGAAGATTACCACCAACGGCAATATGTAGCTTTCGTACTGGGCACTCAACAGCAAATAGACAAAGACTAAACACAAGACGAATATAATGGCTGTGGTATTGGTCCCGGTAGATTGTTCTTCACGGGTCATGCCCGAGAATTCAAAGTCATACCCGGTAGGCAGTGTTTCGGCAGCTACCTCCTGAATAGCCTTGATAGCCTGTCCTGAACTGTATCCATCGGCCGGTGATCCATTCACAGAGATCGCTGTAAACATATTGAATCGCTTGATGTTATCGGGACCGTACACTTTATGCAGAGACATAAACTGGGTTATCGGAGCCATCTCGTTTCCGTTGCGGATTTTGATGTTATTCAACGTTTCCGGATTGAGACGGTAATCAATATCGCCTTGAATCATCACCCGATACAATTTACCAAATCGGTTAAAGTTGGATGCATACAATCCACCATAATATCCTTGTAATGTCGTCAAAATATCATTGGGACTGATTCCGGCCTGTTTACATTTGGCAGCATCTATGTCCACCATGTATTGCGGGAAGGTCGGGTTAAACGAAGTCTGTGCCGAAGCAATTTCGGGACGTTCGCGCAATTTGGCCAGGAACGTATTGGCAACGCCGAAGAACGTATTCAAATCTCCACCTGTCTTGTCTTGCAGATTCAACTCGAAACCGTTCGTTATACTGTAACCGGGGATCATCGGTGGTGCAAACAGCAGCACTCTGGCATCTTTAACAGCTCCTTGTGTCAACATATACAAAGAACCTATCACCGAATTCACATCCTGTCCTTCTCCTCGTTCTTCCCAATCTTTCAATTTACAGATAAAGGTTCCGTAGCAACTTCCCTGGCCGGCAATAAAGCTATACCCGACAATCATGGTCCGCGATTTTAAAGCCGGATTCAAGGCGATAAGGCTATCTATCGTCTTCATAGTAGCGGTAGTCTGTTCCATGGAGGTAGCCGGCGGCATATCGACTACGGCAAAAAATGTTCCTGTATCTTCGTTCGGAACCATCCCCGAGGGGGTAATATTCATCAAAAATACCAACAAAAATACAGATATTACGACGGAAGCAAAGGCAATCCATTTCTTATGGATAACGAACAAAACCCCTCTCTTATACTTTTTCAATACAGCATCATAAGCAGTATTGAAAGAGGTATGGAAACGTGCTACAAACGAAACTTTTTTACTTTTACCCTCTTCTGAATGAGGTTTCAAGAATATGGCACACAACGCCGGACTCAACGTCAAGGCATTCAATGCCGACAGACCGATAGCAATGGCCATGGTCAAACCGAACTGACGATAGAACGTCCCGGATGTTCCCGACATGAAACTAACGGGGATAAACACGGACATCATCACCAACGTAATAGATACGATGGCGCCACCGATTTCGCTCATGGCATCGATAGATGCCTTACGCGCCGATTTATACCCTACGTCCAGCTTGGCATGGACCGCCTCGACGACGACGATCGCATCATCGACCACAATGGCAATGGCCAATACAAGGGCACAAAGGGTTAACAGGTTTACGCTGAATCCAATAATATACAAGAAGAAGAATGTTCCAATCAAGGCTACCGGAATAGCAATAGCCGGGATAATGGTAGAACGTAAGTCCTGCAAAAATACATATACTACGATAAATACCAGAATAAAGGCTTCTATCAATGTCTTGATTACTTCTGAGATAGATGCAAACAAGAAGTCATTGGAGTTCAATACTACGGCAATCTTTACACCCGGTGGTAGGTCTTTTTCAGCTTCTTTCAACAACTCTTCAATATCTTCAATAATTTCCGTAGCGTTCGATCCCGCCGTCTGGAAAATCATGGAGGTTACACCAGGATGTCCGTCAACCAAGTTGTCATATCCGTACGACAACCGGCCCAATTCTATTCGGGCAATATCTTTTAATCGCAAAACCTCTCCCTCTGGAGTAGCCCGTATAACAATGTCTTCAAACTCTTCTACAGTTTCCAAACGCCCCTTGTACCTCATTACATACTGGAACGATTGGTCTCCCATCTCCCCGAACTGTCCAGGTGCAGCTTCAATATTTTGTTCAGCCAAAGCCGCGGAAACATCCGAAGGCATCAAATTGTATTGTGCCATGATATCAGGTTTAAGCCAAATACGCATGGAATAGTTGGCTCCCATCACCATAGCATCTCCTACCCCAGGAACACGCTGTACTTCGGGAATCAAGTTGATTTTAGCATAATTTTCGAGAAATCCCACATCGTATTTATCGTCCGAGCTGTACAAGGAAAAGCCCATCAACATACTGGTCTGACGCTTCTGGGTGATTACCCCTACTTTCGTAACTTCTGCCGGTAACAAACCGGTAGCTTTCGATACCCGGTTTTGTACATTAACGGCAGCCATGTCCGGATCGGTCCCTTGTTTAAAATAGACCTGAATACTAGCTTCTCCGGTATTGGTCGCCGTAGATGTCATGTACATCATGTTTTCCACACCGTTGATCTCTTCTTCCAAAGGAGCTATGACACTATTCAAAACTGTCTGGGCATTGGCTCCCGTATATGAAGTACTTACCGAAACAGTAGGAGGAGCAATATCGGGATATTGCGTTACTGGTAGTGATACGAGGCCCAATATCCCCAAAATAACAATTACGATGGAGATAACCGTTGAAAGTACGGGCCTGTTTATAAATTTATCTAACTTCATAATGTTACGTTTTTATACAAAATCCTTTTTTGAACATTTATTGTTTTGCGGCTTCCGTTGCAACGGTATCAACCGATTCTGTTGAAGCAACGGGTTTTATCTTCATCCCATCCCGTACAGAGATACCTACTCCTTCTACAACAATACGTTCAAACGGTTTCAATCCTTCCGATACAATATAGGTTTTCCCATCATTCTCAGGCAAAATCTGAATTTCCCGGATATTGACAACAGAACTGTCGTTTACCACAAATACAAACTTCTTATCCTGCATTTCGGTGGTTGCCTTTTGAGGAATAACAATAATTGAATCGGATTTTACCGGAACCAAAATACTTCCGGTAGATCCGCTACGTAAAATACGTTGCGGATTGGGGAAAGTTGCTCGCATTCGAGCAGCACCCGTAGCCAAACCAATCACACCGCTTACTGTTTCAATCTTTCCTTTTTCGGGATAAATGGTTCCATCGGCCAGTTTCAAAGAAACTTCGGGTTGATTATCCAGTATGTTCGCCATCTTTCCGTCACTCTGACGCGTCAATTCCAACATTTGTTTTTCGTTCATCGAAAAATAGACATACATCTCAGAAACATCGGATACGGTTGTCAACGGTGTTGTCATTGAAGAGCTAACCAAACTTCCTTCACGAAAAGGAATATCTCCTACGACTCCATCAGAAGGGCTGGTTACCGTAGTATATGACAAATTTTTACGTGCATTTACCAATTCTGCTTTTGCTTGTGCCAATTGAGCTTGTTGAGTAGCAAGGGCATTTTCGGCCAATTGCAAATCGAAATCGCCAATAATCTTTTTCTGATGCAACTCTTTCTTGTTTTCATACGTCAGACTGGCATTATCCACAGCTGTCTTAGCCACATTTACAGTAGCTTCTGCCACATTTACAGCAGCTTGATACTGTACTTGGTCTATAATAAACATAGGTTGTCCTTTTTTAACGACAGATCCCTCATCCACCAAAAGTTTGGTAATAAACCCAGCAACCTGAGGACGGATCTCAATATCCTGACGGCCTCTAATCGTAGCCGGATATGTTTTGTCCAATACTCTATCTACCGGTTGTAATGTTAAAACGGCATATTCTTTTACGGCATTCTGCATGGACTGGTTCTTTTCGCCACAAGCAAAAAGAATCAAACACAATGAAAGTAAGGTTATTCGCTCAAATGGAATAATCATAGATTTTTTCATTTTCATATTCTACCAATTTATATAACTCTTTTTCAAATTAGATGCGAACCTTGTATGATTTCAATCAAAAGATCTCTTATTATTACTGAATCCGGGGCAAAATTAATCAGTTTATCACGAACGGAAATATGACAAATGTCATTTTTTGTCGCAAAATAAGACAAATATAGTTAAAAATGGAAGCTTATTTATAATAACAATTCTAAAAAATAAAAGACTCTATCCCGAATATTTTCCTGAACGAATCCGATATAAAGTCTCTTTGGTAATTCCTAAATACGATGCTATTTGCCCCAACCTTGCCCGCTGCAACAAATGCGGATAACGGGTTACTACCCATTCATACCGTTCTTTGGCCGTTTTATTCTGCAAAACAATCAGCCGCTCTTCTAAAAATCGACTATAAGCCAATAAAATACGATTCGCCATTGAATAAATAAAAATATTGGACTCTTTTGCCGGGTCTCTCCGTTCCCTCCATTGTATGGTGATGACTTCCGTATCTTCTAAAAACTCTATAATCTCGGGATATTCCTGCCGACTGAATTTGGAACGAATCGAGATCAACAAATCTTTTTCAAAAGCAAACCACGTCGTAATATCTTTTCCTTCTTTCAAATAATAGATGCGGGCGGCTCCGGATTTTATTAAAAAGACACGTCCTTGTATGCTGTATTCAGGTCCCAGTGTATCTCCTTTTTTAAATTTTTGTACCGTTGTCAGCGACAGCAACCGTTCTTTCATCGATGGAGACAAATGCAACTGTGTACTTATATGGTCAATAAATTCCTGCATACACGGACTTTTTTCGACTACAAATGTAACCTTTTCATTGTATAGTATATGTAAAATATTCTATATAATACTTGTTTTTTTACAAACCATCTACTTCATTATCTTGAAAAACAGGTACTCTCCACAAACGTTTTCACAAACAGAAAGAGACGTTACAGCTGAATCAGACATGGGAAACCATCAATCATTCGGACAACACAACACTCTTTATACTACCCCATCAAAACAGGAGAACATCATCCTACTTTGACGACAATTATACAACAATAAAGCGACAGATCAGCCTCATTGCCACAAAAACTTTCCTCCTACAAAGCGATCCTACTCTTGTGTAATGAGTAACATTTCGTTAGAGGCAAGCGTCAAAGTTATTTTTCCGTTACCAATGCTCTTTTTCCCGACAAATTCACGTCCGGTGTGGCTAATCCGGTAAAGCGACACTTTCGACGAGGTAAAACAGTCAGCCGGCAAAACCCAAGTACGTTTTTTATATCCGTCGGCACTATACGCAATCATACTGGGGATTTGAAGCCACATGGCAGGAAGCAATACGTTGGTTATCCTCCACCACGCCGTTCTTTTGGATGGTATATTTCCCTTTATCAACTTCTGATTTCACTCCATCGGAGAATTGAACCGCAAAATAGTCCTCTCCTTCGATACGATACTTGCGTTCAAACCTATTTAAGAAATTGAATATGGCCGACATGGTACAGAACTTCCCCTTAAAATCTTCAAACGACTCCTCTACGGGTCGCTCGGCCAAAAAAACATGCTCTCCATTAAGGTTGGTTCCAAACAAACGCCCCCACTCTCCGCTATAAGGATCATATCCTCCACACATTTGCTGAGCCGTATAACGCAGATAAATGTCTGCACCGCGGAACCACCAACCCATCGTCTGATAGCCGTCAAATATTCCCAACAGCTCATTCTGCGGGACGCCCTCTGTGGTAACATCAATACCTTTCGAATCGAAATATTTGAGAATATTGCGTTGGGCTTCTATCTCTTCTTCACGGGTAAAACCAAGATAAGGGACTTATGGGCGACTGCATTTCAATGTCCCACGTCCCGTCTTCGCGTTTAACCGGTTGAGGTACTTCCGAGTGAAAAGCATCAATATGAATTGTCCCTGCCTCTTGAATGGGTAATATACTGCAAAGTTTATCTATACGTTCTTGCGCAAAGCCCAATTTCCACTCTTGTGCATAGCTGATAGGATACCCCCACTCTCCTCTCCGGATAGCACCATATTCGGTTCGAGAAATAACATCGTTGGCCACATACTTATCCCACAAAGGACTATCTTCGTAGGCATCGATCATATTGATATGCACAGATACGGCTGTATTGTATTTCTTGCCTTCGGACATCACCCAACGAAGACTCTCCAAAGCGGTTCTGTCCTGCGGACGTTTGAGGGCATAGTTTCCATCAAAAAAAGCGGGATATTTTGAATCATGCCCGTTGTACTGCCACCCTACCAGATACACCACCTTGGGCATTCCCAGCGTAATATTGTCCATACCCTTGATAATTTCAACAGCCTGTTCGCAAGTCATCCGGACAGTCGTGCGGCCATTATCCCTCCGTTTGTAACGGCCATCGAATTCAGCCTGTGCCATGAACAATTTGGTAACAAACGTTTTTGAATAAT
>DVNA01000030.1 GCA_018714665.1 Candidatus Gallibacteroides avistercoris
ACGTATCACCTCGAACGAAGGATTTTCGGTAGTAGCCCCAATCAACGTTACCGTACCGTTTTCGACCGCACCCAACAATGAATCCTGTTGTGCTTTGTTGAAACGATGAATTTCGTCTATGAACAAAATCGGACGTCCTTTACGGAACAATCCGTTTTCTCTACATTTATCCAACACCTCCCGAACCTCTTTTACTCCTGAATGTATGGCACTCAACGTATAGAAAGGGACATCCAATTGATTGGATATGATTTTGGCCAAAGTAGTTTTCCCTACACCCGGAGGGCCCCACAAGATAAACGAAGATACTTGTTTTAACTCGATCATACGGCGCAATACCGCTCCCGGCCCCACCAAATGAGTCTGCCCGATGTATTCTTCCAGATTTTTAGGCCGAAGCCTCTCTGCCAAAGGTTGCAACATGATTCTAAAAATGTTTTCTACCGAACAAAGATAAGGCATAATCCGATGAAAAAAAATCCAAGGAACAATCATTTTCCTCTTCTTTCATTAAACTTTTTCCTGATCCAATCGTCTTATATTACGTATTTACGAACCGCAGATATGATTTCTGTCGTTCTTTTATTATAACTAAAACCGAATTGATATGAAAACAAAAATCTTGACAATCTTATTGTGCTTCATCTGCACAACAGCCATCTCCTCTTATGCTCAGAGCGAAACACAAACACCCCAAAAGAGAGAACAAACACAACGCCCCAGAGAACGGGTACGACGCGACTCGCTCCCCAGTCAAAAAATGATCAAGGACTTGTCATTAAAAGAAGACCAAATCAAAAAACTGAAAGAAATTTCTGCTAATTTCCAGAAGAAATCCTCAGAACTGCGCGAAAAATACAAAGACGACAGAGAAACCTGGATGAAAAAAGTGCGGGAATTGTACACAGAACGCGAAACGGAAATTAAAAATGTTCTGAATGATGAACAGAAAAAAATCTGGGAAAAGCAACAACAAGAACGTGAAGAGCAAATGAAAAAGTGGAGAGAAAACCGGGGAAACCGAGGCGATAGAGGCGGACGTGGCGCCGGACAATAAAAGAAAGTATTATTTCAAATTTTACACAATTCATTTTTAACCCTTTAACGGGCGGACAATAAAATAAAGAGTCCGCCCGTTTTTCGTATAAAAAATTTTTCAAAAATAAAATCCTCAAAGTATAGACCGATATTGGAACTTATTCACTATCTTTACAGCTGTTCTATGCCCATGAGAAACACCGTTTCAACCGGCAAGATTTCGCCTCGATTGTTCTATTATGGTTATCCAAACAGTCGAGAAAGGAATGTTTTTTGTTATCGCCGATGACAAAATCAAAAAGCGATACACCGAGAAAAGAAAAAAATAAAACAATATATAATGTCAAGTGAATGGAACTATCAACCGTTAACAGAAGAACAAAAAGAGATACAAGAGCACCTTTCGAAAGAGTTGGCCATTAGCCCGGCTCTATGCGAACTTCTGACTCAGCGCGGAATAACCTCGCTGGCCGAAGCCAAGAAATTTTTCAGGCCCCAACTGTCCGACCTGCATGATCCGTTCCTACTAAAAGACATGGACCGGGCCGTAGATCGTTTAAACAAAGCTATGGGGCGTAAGGAAAAAATTCTGGTTTATGGCGATTATGATGTGGACGGCACTACTGCCGTATCGTTGGTATATAAATTCTTGCGGAATTTTTACTCCAACCTCGACTACTATATCCCCGACCGCTATGACGAGGGATACGGTATCTCTGTCAAGGGCATCGATTTTGCCGCAGAAAATGGATTTAAATTGATAATCGCCCTGGACTGCGGCATAAAAGCCATAGAGAAAGTAACATACGCCAAATCAAAAGGCATAGATTTTATCATTTGCGACCACCATATGCCAGACGCATCGTTACCAGAGGCTGTTGCCGTACTGGACCCCAAACGAGAGGATTCGGGCTACCCATATCAACATCTCTCAGGATGCGGTGTCGGCTTCAAGTTTATGCAGGCATTCGCATTAAGTAATGGAATAGAGGTATCCAAATTTCTATTCCCATTACTCGATTTGGTGGCGGTCAGCATCGCATCGGACATCGTGCCTATTACCGGCGAAAATCGCATTCTGGCATTTCATGGGTTAAAACAGCTCAACTCGAATCCCAGCACAGGTCTACAAGGTATCATCGAGGTGTGCGGACTAAACGACCGAGAGATTACGGTCAGCGACATCGTGTTCAAAATAGGTCCGCGAATCAATGCTTCCGGACGTATGCATTCAGGGAAAGAGGCCGTAGACTTACTCACATCCAAAGATATTGTGTCGGCACGGGAAAAAAGTGAAAACATTAATCAACACAATGAGGACCGCAAAGAGCTTGACAAACGTATTACCGAAGAAGCGAACCGCATACTCGAAAACCAGGAAGACTTTATTGACCGTAAATCCATCGTCATCTACAACGCAGACTGGCATAAAGGCGTTATCGGTATCGTTGCCTCCCGACTGACGGAATTGTATTACCGGCCATCGGTCGTATTGACGCTCTCCAACGGGTTGGTAACCGGTTCTGCCCGGTCTGTACAGGGTTTCGACATATACAAGGCCATCGAATCATGCCGGGATATTCTGGAAAACTTCGGCGGCCATACGTATGCAGCCGGATTATCACTCAAAGAGGAGAATATTCCCTTGTTTATAGACCGGTTCGAACAATATGTTGCCGAAAATATTCTTCCTTGCCAAACCGTACCGCAGATTGATATCGACGCCATCATCAATTTCAAGGATATTACACCCAAGTTTTTCAGGGTATTGAAACAATTCAATCCGCATGGGCCGGGCAACCCCAAACCGCTGTTCTGTACAAAACGAGTATATGATTACGGAACCAGCCGACTGGTAGGAAAAGATCAGGAGCACTTGAAACTGGAACTGGTAGATAATATCTCGGAAAATATCATGAACGGAATTGCATTCGGGATGTACGAGCACAACGATTATATAAAAGGGTTAAATCCTTTTGATATTTGTTATTACGTAGAAGAAAACAACTACAACGGAAACACCTCCATACAACTGATGGTTAAGGAGATACGCCCCTCAGAATAAGAAGAACCGATCAGCAGGAAATCTCCGCAGGAATTTGACAATGCAAATAGTATTCGTACTTTTGCGCCGTTTTTAATTCTGCGGAGATTTTTTGTTTCTTCTTCCAGAAAAATACAGACAGACAAGCCAATATGCCAGACATACTTCACATATTGCAACACCATTGGGGCTACGATTGTTTTCGCCCGTTGCAGGAAGATATTATCCGTTCTGTTCTGGACCAGAAAGATACGCTCGGGCTCATGCCCACAGGCGGCGGAAAATCCATCACTTTTCAGGTACCTGCTCTGGCTCTGGAAGGGACGTGTCTGGTCATCACACCACTCATATCCTTGATGAAAGACCAAGTGGACGGACTCCGTCGGCTGAAAATCAAGGCTACTTGCATCTATTCCGGTATGTCGCGCCGGGAAATGATGACTGCTCTGGACAACTGTATTTATGGGAAATACAAATTCCTGTACGTCTCTCCCGAGAGATTGGGAACCGAACTGTTCCAGTCCAAACTGAGAGCCATGGAGATTTCACTCTTGGTGGTGGACGAAGCCCACTGTATATCCCAATGGGGATACGACTTCCGCCCATCGTATTTACAAATCGCCCAGATACGGCACTTACTCCCCCAGGTACCGGTATTGGCCTTGACCGCCACCGCCACAAACGAAGCGATCAAGGATATACAAAAACAGCTGCTGTTCAGGGAAGAGAATGTCTTTCAAAAAAGTTTTCACCGCCCCAATCTGGCCTACATCGTCAAACGGGGCGAAAATAAAATGTCTCAGCTTATCCACATACTGAATCGGGTACCGGGTAGTGCCATCGTATATGTCCGCAGCCGGAAAAAAACCAAAGAGATTTGCGAAGAGCTGATACGGAACAACATCTCGGCATCGTTTTACCACGCAGGTCTTGCCACGGAAATAAAAAACGAACGCCAGAACAGGTGGAAAAACGACCAATGTCGGGTGATGGTGGCAACTAATGCTTTCGGGATGGGGATAGATAAACCCGATGTCCGGGTGGTCGTACACGTAGATCTTCCCAATTCACCCGAAGAATATTACCAGGAAGCCGGTCGGGCCGGTCGGGACGAGAAAAAAGCGTATGCCGTAACACTATATGCCAAGGCAGACAAGGCAAAACTGCACAAAAGAATTACCGACAGTTTCCCGAAACGAGACTTCATCAAACGGGTATACGAGGCACTGAGCAACCACCTGCAAATTGCAGAAGGATACGGAAGCGGGTGCACGTATGATTTTAACCTGGACCTCTTTTGCCAACACTTCAAACTCCCGGTACTGCCGACCTATCACGCCATAAAGCTATTGGAGCAATCGCATTACGTAGAATATATCGAAGACCCCAATATGGCATCGCGTGTGATGATGACCGTTGCACGCGAAGAGCTCTATAAAATAGAAGAAACCGATCCTCAGACAGAACAGTTGTTACAAACCCTGTTACGATCCTATACCGGATTGTTTGCCGATTACGTCTTCATCAACGAAGAGCTCCTGATACAGCGCAGCGGACTCTCGCACGACGAGGTATATGCCAGGCTGATTTTTCTCTCAAAACGGGGAATCCTGCACTACATTCCCCGAAAAAGGATTCCGATGATATACTATCCCCAACGGCGGATAGATATCTCCCAGATTTCGATACCCAAAGAGGTTTACGAGATGCGTAAGGCCCGTATGGAACACCGAATCAACAGTATGCTCGCCTACGCCGACAGCGAACGCACGTGCCGTACACAAATTTTATTGAACTATTTTGGAGAAAAAACGCGCGAATGTGGCACCTGCGACATTTGCCTCCAAAAAGCCAGAGAGACATCCTTGGAACAAACATTCGGACAAATAGAGCAGGAAATCCGAAATTTTATCGGGAAGCAACCGGCCTCTTTGGAAGAAATCATAGGAAACCTGGCCTATCCGGCACAACACATCGTGGAAGTCTTACGATTTCTTTGCGACGAAGGATACATTTCAAACGACAACGAACATTATAAATTAAACTGAACGACGAATGATTAAAAGCGTAACCATTATTTTCCTGTTTTATTTTTTAGGAGAGTGCCTCAGTTTCCTGATAAACGGATGGATTCCCGGAAGCGTTTGTGGTATGGTTCTTCTATTTTCAGCTTTAATAGCCAAATGGATTCATCCGCACAGCGTACAACCGGTAGCCAAGGTTTTGACCCAAAACATGGCCCTGTTTTTTGTCCCGGCCGGGGTGGGTCTGATGACCTCGTTCGATTTGATTTCCCGATACTGGGCCGCCCTATTGGTCATTATTTCTATCACCACCTGGTTGATTATCGCCGTAGTGGGATGGATAGAAGAGACCATGGAAAAAAAGAATATTTAATAAAGAAAGGACAAGCCTTTTATCGTTATTTTTGCAAATAAACACAAACCCCAAATCATTATGAAAAAAATAGTATTACTTGCATTGGTTGCCAATGTCTGCCTATGGGGACAATCAGCACACGCAATCGGGAAATCCGAACAATCGCCCAACAACGAGAAAAATGGCCAATATTGGGAACAGATGGCCAATGGAATGGCCCAAGCCCTTATCAACAATTTCTGGGGAGCCAGTTTTGACGGTTACGAAGATCGTTACTATTTCAACTACGGCAGTAACCTTTCAAACATGACAACAGACCATTATTGGCCTCAGGCCCACGCCATGGATGTAATTATAGATGCCTATATGCGCACCAAAGACAAACAGTACAAAGCCATCTATCCGTTGTGGTGGCAGGGTGCTCCCAGATTCAATTTTGCCGGAAAACAAAATCCGAAAGACCCGTGGTGGAATGTCTTCGTGGATGATATGGAGTGGATGGTACTGACACAAATCCGCATGTTTGAAAGTACAAAAGATAAGAAATACATCGAAAAGGCCCGCCAGATGTACGACGACTGGATTTGGCCAACCTGGGGCCCGGAAGATGAAAAGCCCTGGTTCGGCGGCATTACCTGGAAAACAGATGTATCGAAATCGAAAAATGCCTGCTCAAACGGTCCGGCAGCTCTCATCGCCGCACGCCTGTACCGGTTCTACGACAAAGCCAAATTCAAAGATGGAAAGGTAAAAGAGGCTTATTTGAACGAAGCTGTCAAAATTTACACGTGGGAAAAGAATTACCTGTTCGACCGCCAGACAGGAGCCGTATTCGACAACATCAACCGAAGAGGCCATATCCAAAAGAACTGGATATTTACCTACAACCTGGGAACCTTCTTGGGAGCTGCCCACGAACTTTACCTGATTACCGGCGACAAGCAATACCTGAACGATGCCGTATTGGCGGCTAACTATGCCATTACCCGGATGTCCACTAACAATGGAGTACTTCCGAATGCAACATCCGGCGACGGCGGACTGTTCCACGGGATATTCTTCCGCTATTTCGTAAAACTGGCCAACGAAGAAGACCTGCCATACGACACGCGTAAGCAACTTCACGATTACCTGACCCACTTGGCTACGGTCATGGCCGAAAACGGCGTAAACCAGAAGACGATGCTCTATGGCGGCAGCTGGTGGAAAGCCCCTGCCGACGACGAACCGGTACAACTTACCCCCCACTTGTCAGGCTGTATGCTGATGGAAGCCATGTGCGTACTAAAACCGTTGAAATAAAAACAAAAACCTTCCAAAAGGAATTGTTTATCCGTCAAAATCCAGGCTATCGGAGATGGAATTTGGCGGATAGACAAAACCTTAAAACGGATTGATTCAATCGAACGAATCTTTCAAAAAAACAGAACAATCTTTCTACATGACAGATTTAATTACCTCCATCCCGTTCATGCTGCTGCTTACCACGGGAACCTACCTGCTGGGAAGCTATATCTATACCAAAAGCGGCATCTCTATCCTGCACCCTATTCTAATCAGTATCCTCACCATCATCGGGGTACTTAAATGGTTAGACATCCCGTACGAAGTGTATGCCGAAAAAAGCGCCCTGATAGATTTTCTATTAGGCCCTTCGGTTGTAGCGTTAGGCTATACGCTGTACGAACAGAT
>DVNA01000031.1 GCA_018714665.1 Candidatus Gallibacteroides avistercoris
GTAGAAAAATCAAATATTTTATGAAAAAGTTATTATCTGTATGGATAATTGTAGTAGGTGCGGTTATCCTTTCATCTTGTGGATCATCTAAAACGACAACAAGCAAAAAAGTTAAAGTCGAGCAAAACGAATGTGAAGTATTGGCGCTTGAAGCTCCCGAGAAAAGAGCTTATGGAACAGCTTCCAGTCATAAATTGCAATTTGCCAAGGATCAGGCGGCTGTATATGCACGTATGGAGTTGTCGCGTATCGTAGCTGCCGGAGTAAAGGCCGGTTCAAAAGTTTATGACCAACAGTATGAGAATCAGACAGCAATAGAGAATAAAGGTAAGGTAGAGCAATTGGGTATGGTTATTGCCGAAAATGAACTGAAAAATAGCCGTATTGTTTGTTCTAATGCGTATGAGATTCCCGATCGTAATCTGTACGAAGCCCATGTTTGTGTAGAGATGCCCGGTAATATAGCCGATAAGATTGCTGAAAAAATATCCGAAGACGAAAAACTTCGTATCGATTTTGACGAAGCTCGTTTCAAGAAAGAGTTTGAAGCCGAGTTGGCCAAATATAAAAAAGAAAATCAATAAAAATATGGTTACGATGAATCGTATCGTTGTCCGGAGAATCGTATTATTGTTTCTCTCTCTTATTGCTGTACCCGTCTGTTTGTCGGCCCAAAAGCGTTCCGATCCGCTAAAACCCAAGTGGTTGACACAGAAATTGCCTGAGGCTAAAACGCCGTTATATTCGCTGGTTCGTACCATAGGAGAAGGGCGTAATCTAAGCGAGGCCCGTCAAAGTTGCATGAAAGACCTGACCGATTTCTTGGAGCATAATCGGGGTATCACCGTTAGCAGTACGCTCTCTGGGCGGGAGACCGTTCGCGATGACCAGGATTCGCATATCCAGACACAGTATTCGTTCGAGTATAAAGAAGATGGACGTACGTTCAGCATCGATTCCCGGAAAATAGATGAATATTGGACATACAAGGACGGTAATTACCGTTGTAATGTACTTTATGCCGTAGCAAACAAGGAGGGGGGCGATACCAATTGCGACGATATCTCGGTCTCTACCCGTTACGGGGCACGAGGTTTTGTCCGTTCCTTAGTCATTCCAGGATGGGGACAGATGTACAAAGGTAGTTACCTGAAAGGGGGCTTGATATTGGGTGGAGAGGCCGCATTTGTTGCAGGCATTATCGCCGCCGAGAATCTGAGAGCGTCTTATAGGAAAAAGATGAAAGAACAACCTCAGCATATAAAGACATACAATACCAAGGCCGATAATTGTGAAAATATCCGGAATATCTGTATCGGTGGGGCTGCCGCCTTGTACGTTTACAATCTTATCGATGCCATAGCAGCCAATGGGGCAAAACGGGTAATCATAAAAAAGAAAAATAGTAATTTATCTATCAACCCCATCTCTTCTCCGTTTTGTAACGGAGTGAATATGGCGTATCAATTTAATTCAAAGTAATACAATAATAGCAGCATAGATCTGGGAACGGATAGAAAATATCCGACGGATGTATCTCTCGCCATGAAGGGTAAAAGCTTGTTATGACGAGAGAAATACATTTTTCGTGAAAGATTTAGCTCACAAAAATAAAAAAATATGAAAAGAATTGTCTCATTATGCTTATTTTGCGCAACGTTTTTGATTTTTTCCGGTTGTGCCAAGGATGAGGAAGATGTTACTGGTAGCATCTATGGTATTGTCTCCGATGCAGCCACCGGAGAACCTGTCAGTTCGGCAAACGTCTCGTTGAGTCCCAGCGGAAAATCTGTTGTTACCGGTGACGATGGCCGTTACGAGTTTCCCGGATTGACCCCGGGACAATATACCGTCCAAGTAACCAAAAACGAATACGAAAGCAATACCAAACAGATTACTGTCGTAGCAGGCGAACAAGCTTCCGGCGACATAACGTTGCAACAGGCAAGCTCACAACTGAAACTAACCAATAACTCGTTGAATTTCGGGAAATATTGGAGTACGTTATCGTTCGGCGTAGGTAATGCCGGAATAACGGGCAGTATAGAATGGCGCATCTCTGCCGGAGAAGTAGATTGGATAAGTGTAACGCCGTTGTCCGGATCAACGGAAACCGGCAAGACCACCGAAGTAATTGTCAGCGTATTGCGCGATAAAGTATCCGGTCCGGCCAATGGAATCATAACCATCAGCGACGAAGGCGGTTCGTTACCCATTTACGTAACCGTCAATCAAGAAGTGGAAGAAGAACCGGACAAGCACTATGTAGCTGTCGCTCCGGAAGAGGTTGTACTTACCGCTCAACAAAAAGAGGTCAAGATTTACTCGTATAATGGAACCACCAGTTACGAGATGTTTGTAAAAGAAGCAGATGTTACGTGGTTGAGTTTTACAAAACCGCAGGGCACCATACCTTCGTATAATGCCGAAACACCTACCACAGCCATCACCGTAGGTTTTATCGCCGACCTTTCCGGGTTATCGGCAGGCGAATACCGTTGTACGGCTGTTCTTCGTACCGATATGGGAGAATTGGAGATACCGGTACGACTGACAACAGATGGGAGTGGAGCCGTAAACGATTTTGACGAAAAATTTTGGAATTTCTGTCTCTCCAATTACGATACCAATCAAGACGGATTGCTGTCAGACGAAGAGATAGCAGCAGTAACGGAAATAGACTGTTCAGGACAAGAACTTACCTCTTTACAAGGCATAGAACGATTTGAGAATCTGACGAGTTTAGATTGTTCCGAGAATTTTCTTACCACATTGGATGTAAGTAACAATACGAAATTATCGATTTTAAATTGTGGTTATAATCAAATATCCACACTGGATGTAACCGCAAATACGGCTTTGCAAGTTTTGAATTGTAGAGAAAATAAGCTTACCGCATTAAATTTGGATAATCCGCTGTTAACAGAGTTGCTTTGTTCTGAAAATTATGAAATGACATCGATGGATGTGTCCAAACTCCCGGCATTACAAACGTTGAGTTGTGGAAACAATTATTCGTTAGGTTCTCTTGATGTAAGTAATAATCCGGAATTAAAAGATTTGGGCTGTTGGAATAATAATCTTACTACTTTGGATTTACACAATAACGAGAAATTGGAATACTTGTATTGTGGAACAAATAATATAACCACACTCGATTTAAGTAAGAATAAAATTTTAAGCTCCCTAGAATGTTCAGGTTTACCGTTGACAACGCTTGATGTTAGTGAGAATGTAGAATTGAAATCTTTACTGTGTGGTTCTACTGGCCTGACTGTTTTGGATATTCGTTCAAATACGAAACTGCAAGAAGTAGATTGTTCGCAATGCGAGTCGTTATCAACAGTTTATGTGTTTGATAATTATACCTCGACTTGTATGCTCTCGGTTCCTTCCACTACTCAAATAGTAGAAGGCGGTGATGGAAATGACGCAGGAGGTATTTCTGCCAATGAAATGTCAACGATTTTTCCTGATGCAAATTTTCGGACTTATATTTTGTCTAATTTCGATGCGGATGCCGATGGAGCCCTCTCCGATACAGAAATTACAGCGGTTACTAAGATCGAGTGTTCAACTATGTCTATTTCTTCGTTGAAAGGCGTTGAAGTTTTTTTGAATTTACAAGAGTTGGATTGCACCGGAAATAGTCTGCAAGAGTTGGATTTAAGTACAAATACAGCCCTGACCTGGTTGGCATGTAACGTAAATCAACTATCATCTCTCAATATAAGTAACTGCCAGAATCTATCTACGCTCAGTTGTGGATATAATCCGCTGCTCACACTCGATATATCTCAAAATACCGCTTTGACCTGGTTGAAATGTACAAGCAGTCAGTTGTCAGAGTTGGATGTCAGTAGAAATACGGAATTGACATATCTTGATTGTGATCAAAATCAGCTGAGTACTCTCGATGTGAGTAGAAATACAAAATTGGAATTGTGTAATTTTAGTCAGAACCAGTTAACCTCATTGACTCTGGGAGAGAATCCCAATTTGAGAAACCTTGATTGCAGAATGAACTCGTTGCCACATTTGGATGTAAGCGGTTGTCCTTCACTATCCTATTTGGGTTGTAATAACAATCAATTATCAACTATTGACATAAGTAACAATTCTTTATTGTCGTTTTTGTATTGTTCTAACAACAATCTGTCCACGTTGGATATCCAAACTAACACAGCTTTGCAAAGTTTGAATTGTTCGTCTAATCAGATTTCAGTATTGGACATAAATCAAAATACGGCATTAAGGGAATTGGATTGTTCTTCTAATCTGATAACTGTTTTAGATGTAAGTTTGAATACGGTATTGAGTCGTTTGTATTGTCAAAATAATCAACTCTCTTCTTTGGATATTAGTAATAATAAACAATTATTGGACCTTTCTTGTCTCAATAATGAATCTTTATCAACTATTTATGTATTCCCAGATTATGAAACTACCTGTACCATATCTAAACCGGAGAGCACGCAAATAATAGAAAGAGAATAAGGTAACGATTTACAGATAATAAAGAAAAAAGATGAAACAAAAATTTTTAGTATTGTGTTTGTTTTGCGCAACGGTTATCGCTTTTACCGGCTGTGCCAAAGATGAGGAAGATGTTACCGGCAGCATCTATGGTATTGTAACCGATGCCGATAACGGCGAGCCAATAAAATCGGCTAATGTATCGTTGAATCCTGGTGGGAGATCTACCGTTACGGGAACCGATGGCCGCTATGAGTTCTTGGATTTGCAACCGGGACAATATACGGTACAGGTTGTTAAGAGCGGGTATGAAAGTAATACCAAGCGTATTACCGTGGAAGTAGGTAAAACCGCTTCGGGTGATATGGTATTATCAAAAGCCTCTTCTAAATTAAAATTGAATACCAATACGTTGAATTTTGGATCAGGACAAACATCCCTTTCATTTAATATCTCAAATATCGGGACTACCGGTTCTATTAATTGGAGTATATCTTCGGCTTTGGACTGGATTCAAATTTCCCCCCTTTCAGGAACTACGGCAACAGGAAAAACTTCGGAAGTTGTCGTAACGTTGTTGCGTGATCAGATAACGGGGCCGGTAAGTGGCATTATAACCGTTATAGCAGACGGTGAGTCATTACCGGTAACGATTTCTGCCGGTATGCCTTCGTCGGGAGATGAAGATTTGGATGGTTCCCAGGGCGGTGATGTTAGTACTGGAACGTTCTCCGGTACGGTAACAGGGCCTCGTCCGGGCCTGGATGTTCAATTGACAGGGGTATCTAAAAGTAATGGCGTTTTGACCGTTAATTTTACCATCCAGAACAATGAAACGTTTGACATTTATCAATTGGCAGTAAGGCATAATTGGGACGAACAATTTGCAGCCTATGACAATGAAGGGAATACATATAACAGTACAAATGTACAAGAATTGAAATTGGGGAATGAGGTGAGTGCAGGATATTCTTTTGATGTAAGATTAGGATTACCTCAGGGCGTAAGATTGAGTTGTAGTTTGAAAATAAAAGGAGTACCCGATACGGTAACAGAATTTACCAATATTACACTGCCTTGTCTTTATTATAATCAGTCTCCTGCGGTTACATACGATCAGAAAAAAATTGTATTTAAGAATTTGACATGGTAAAAAGTCTCGAATCTTTCTTCAAGAGTCGTGTCGGATAGAAATGTTCGGTACGGCTCTATCCTATTTGTAGGCGTTGTTGTCGGTATGGATATTGAATATGTATTGGGAATTAGACGAGGTTTTTAGGAGTTTATATTTTCAAAAAGCGCATATTATGAAAAAATTCTCGTTTTGTATCGGTTTGGCGTGGTTGGTACTTGTGCCTTCTTTATCGACAGCACAGAGCGAAAAGGAGTTTGAGGATAGCTTTAATGCGGCGTTTAAGCAATTTAAGCAGAAAAATGTTGACGAGTTCAACGCATTCAGAGATAAAATCAACCAAGAGTTCAGTGCGTTTTTGAAACGCGACTGGGAGGCTTTTGTCGTAGAACAACCACGAGAACGTCCTATGCGTCCCGAACCGGAAACGCCTCCGGTGGTAAAAACAGATGTAGAGAAACCTAAACCGCAAGAACTGGATATAGATACAACGGTACCGGTTGTAGAAAAGCCAGCAGACGTTCCCCAGGAGACCCCCGGAATAGAGCCGGTAGTCCCGCCGGAGGAGACGGACAATAAGGTGCCGATAACGTTCTACGGACGTCGTTTCGCTATCACGCCGTTGCTCAGAAATCCGTTCGTTTTGGACGATCTGACAGAAAATGAAATAGCTGCTGCGTGGAGTACACTTTCGGCTTTGCCGTATGGGCAGTTGCTGAACGAATGTGCCGGTATCCGCGATGCGTTGCAACTGAATGATTGGGGGTACTTCCTGCTGTGTGGCGAGGTTTCCCGGCGATTGCTGAATCGGGACGGCGGAAATGAGACGGCCTTTTTACAGACATTCTTGCTTTGCCAGTCAGGTTACGATGCAAAGATAGCCCGTTCCGACAATGATCTGTTGTTGTTGGCCCCGAGCTCTGTGATGATTTATGGACATTCGTACTTGCCGATAGAGGGTAAAAAATATTTTGTATTAAATAAAAAGACAACCGCCTCGGGGGCCGTTTATACCTATCGTCAGAATTTCTCATTGGCCTCCAAACCGTTGGATATGTATATCCGGTCCGTACCGCAGTTATCCGAAGATATGGTGGTGAAAGAGAAACAGCTCGGCGATATAGATAACGCCGTAGCTGTCCCGGTAAGCAAGGCTTTGGTCGATTTTTATCGAGATTATCCCCAATGTGATTTTCCCGTTTATATGTATGCACCGGTAGATACCCGTACCTCCGGTGTGTTGTTATCGGCATTGCAGCAGTACATCAGCGGGAAAACGGAGTTGGATGCGGTCAATCGGCTGCTTGGTTTTGTGCAGCGGTCGTTCGAGTATAAGACCGATCCCGAACAGTTTGGCTACGAAAAGCCCTTTTTTGTAGAAGAGAATTTCTTTTATCCTTATTGCGACTGCGAAGATCGGGCTGTACTTTTTGCTTATCTGGTGCGGGAGTTGTTGAAATTGGATGTTGTTTTGCTCGATTATCCCAACCATATTGCTGCGGCAGTCTGTTTCTCAGATGAATCGGTATCGGGCGATTACGTCCGGGTAGATAACCGGAAATATGTTGTTTGTGATCCTACCTATATAAATGCTTTGGCAGGAGAGGCGATGCCTCAGTGCAAAACAGCGTCGGCCCAGATTATCAAGTATTGATACCGATGGCCGGGTTGTGGAGAGTGCGCAAAACTTGTGAACTTTTCGGTCTATTTGTTGCCAATCTTGAAGGTCAATCCCTCTTTGCACAGTGATGTGGAGGGAAAGATTGTTTGGGCTTCCTGCAAAAGAGACGATTCGTTGTCTTTGTATCGGGCGGAGAAATGTCCGATGATAAGTTTTTTTACTTCTGCCTGACGGGCTATTGTAGCCGCTTGTGCGGCCGTTGAGTGGAACGTCTCTTTGGCTCTCTTTTCCCACTCTTTTCCGTAGGTGGCCTCGTGGTACAACAGGTCTGCTGACTGGATGAAAGGGATAATCTTTTCTTGATACAGTGTATCCGAGCAGTAGGCATACCGTCTGACAGGTTCTGCATCGCGGGTTAGTCGTTGGTTCGGTATCACTGTTCCGTCGGGCAGGATGAAATCGGCCCCTTTTTTAATGTTGCCTATTTGGTAGTGGGGTATCTGGTAGAACTTGACTACATCAGGCAGCATATGCCGTTCTTTTTCTTTTTCTTCAAACAAAAAACCGCATGTAGGTATTCGGTGTTTCAACGGGATAGTCAGTACCTTTAATGTCTGAGTTTCGTAAATGACCTCGTGTTTTTGCGGCTCTATGGCATGGAATTCCAATGAAAAGGGGAGCTGTTTGCAGAGGTATTCAATCATGGGGACGAACAATCGTTCGGCATCCCGGTGGGCGTGTATGGTAAGAGTCGAGGTTCGTTCCAATAGTCCCATGGTGGAGATTAAGCCGGGTAATCCCAGGCAGTGGTCTCCATGCAGGTGGGATAAGAAGATGTGATTTAACCGGCTGATCTTTAATCCCATCTTCCTGAATTGCGATTGACATCCTTCGCCGCAGTCGATCATGTAAAGAGATTCCCTGTAATGGACTACCTGGGAGGATGGATAGTGTCGCGATGTGGGCAATGCAGCACCACAGCCTAATATGGAAACAGAAAAATCGTCCATAACTATTTGTTGAAAATCTGAAACAAAGATACGATTTTAATGCATAGATAAAAGAAAAAACAAAAAGAAAGCCTCCCGTTTGTACGGGGAGGCTTTACCTTGTATACGTTGGATCGTGTTTATTTTACTACGCGGAGACGATCGCCCATGGCAACCTGGTACTCGTTCCACAATTCCATAATATCGCAACTTTCGCCGAAGATATGTTTGAAAGCACCTTCAAAAGACCAAGGAATAACTTCCAGGGTACTGCGGTTGATTTTACGGATAAAGTCAGGGTCTTTGGTTTTTGCCAACCAGGCAAAGAAGAATCCTGTGGTACGGTATCCATCGGTGTAGAATCCACCTTTGGGACGGTCGTTGATAGTGAAACCTCCGTTCAGATAACGTACGGCATCGGCCA
>DVNA01000032.1 GCA_018714665.1 Candidatus Gallibacteroides avistercoris
CCATTTTTCATTCGCAGATTGAATGCTTCTTTCAACTGTTGGGTGGTCGGCATGGTTTCCTGTACCTCAAATTCTTTGAACACGTTTTGAATTTCGGCATAGTATCTTAGCAAATCAGCATTGATTTCGGATGCACTTTGCTTTAATTTATTGGTACATCCGTTCTTTACACGCTGCTTGTTAGCGTCCCATTTAGTCACATCAATCCTATATCCAGTTGTAAACTCGATGCGGTGGCTTGCGTATATGACACGCATACGGATGGGAACGTTCTCCACGATTGGAACGCCGTTCTTTTTGCGGCTTTCAGGTGCAAAAATGATGTTTCGTTTGATGTTCATGACTGGGTGTATTTGAAATTCTGCACCCAAATATACACCCAAAAATTGAAATAGCGAGCGATATTCGATAATATTTAGATTTAATTATGATTATAATAATCTGGTTATTAATAGGCATTTGCGATTGTGTGATATTTTGAGATAGTACAGGTTCGAGAGCCTCTCTCTCCGCAATACTTTACTCCAAACCGTAAAATCTATATTTTACGGTTTTTTTGACACAAAATTCCTATCTTTAAAAATTCTGACAATCCCCAAGACATTCGCACGAACATCTCCTTGTTTCCATCCAAAAACAAAGAGAGAGACTCTTGCCATCTGATTTGGTTTTGCAAGAGCCTCTTCTTTGCATACAATCTATCAAAGGAAAATCAATATCCACCTCCCAAGGCGTGATACAAATTGATCACGCCTTGTATTTCGTCAAACCGGTCGGTAACGATATCTAGCTCGGCTTGAAGCAAAGACTGGCGAGCGGTGAGCACTTCCAGGTAATTTTGCGAACTATACTCCATCAATAACTCCGAACTTCGGAGGGCTGAACGAAGCGAAGCCGCCTGTTGTTCGTCAATCAAGATACGTTGACGAGCCGTTTGCCACTGTACCAGGGCATCGTTCACTTCTGCTCCGGCATCCAACAAACTCTGACGAAAAGTAAGCAATGCCTCTTCCTGCTGTGCTTTGGCAATCCTCAGATTGGCAATATTACTACCACGCTCGAAAAGAGGTTGTACCAACGAACCGACTGCCGTAAGCAACCATTGACCGGGATTGGTAATCGCGGCTCCGGCAGCGTTGGTCCATCCCGCTGAACCGCTCAATGTAACCGCCGGATAGAATGCCGAACGGGCCGAATTGGTAGCGTAATAGGCTACGGCCAATTGGGCTTCGCTTTGACGGACATCGGGTCGCCGATTCAACAGTTGCAAAGGAACACCCGTAGCAAGGGTATCGGGGAACTGTTGCGATTCGAGCGTAGAACGACCTATCTCCCGAGGAGAAGATCCCAACAACGTAGAGAGAGAGTTTTCCATCTCGTTGATCTGACGTTCAATAGACAGAACAGAAGCTTCTACCGACAACTTGCTGGCTTCGCTTTGTGCCACAGCCATCTCGGTTGCTTGACCGGCTTGTTTGAGCGCTTTCATGGCCCGGACACTTTCACCCCAGGTCTCTGCGGTACGACGGGTTATATCCAACTGTTGATCCAACATCAGAAGTGTATAATAGCTATTGGCAATCGTAGCTACGAGCTGTGTCTGTACCGCCTGACGATAGGCTTGACTCTGTTCGAGAGCGGCCTGTGCTCCCCGTTTGGAATTGAGCAATTTTCCAAAAAGATCAATTTCCCAATCGGCAGAGGCGGCCAAATCGTATGTCTTGGTGGCTTTGTTTCCGCCTACTCGCGAAATCGTCCCCTGTGGCGTAAGCGACAGTGAGGGCAGGTATGCAAGTCGTGAAGTCATGAGCAACGCTTCGGCCTCTTGTACTTTAAGACGAGCGATGCCCAGATCGGTATTGTTTTCAAGTCCCTCTTCGATAAGCTGTTGCAGTTTCGGGTCGGTGAAAAGCTCTTTCCATGAGAGCGATGCTATCGATGCAGTATCTCCTGAGGTAATGGCGTGGCGATAAAGGCTGTCCGGCAAGGCCACCTCCGGACGTTCATAGCTCCGGTAAATATGGCAGCCGTTCAGTCCTGCAACCAGAAATAAACATAATAATATCTTTTTCATAATTGTATTCATATCCTGTTAGTTCTTCTCTTTTTCAGTCTCGGGAAGCTGACGTTCCGGCATAATCTTCTCTTGTAGATATTGCAACACCATGAACAGCGGCGGCACGATGAAAAGCAACGCAACGGTTCCGATCAACATTCCACCTACGGTTCCAACACCGATGGAGATATTGCCATTGGCTCCTACACCCGAGGCAAACATCAACGGAAGCATACCGAATATCATGGTAAGCGAAGTCATCAGAATAGGCCGCAGACGAACTTGTGCCGCAGAAACGGCAGCCTGCATGATCGACATACCGCGACGGCGACGTTCCGATGCATACTCTGTCAGCAAGATCGCCGTTTTGGAGAGCAACCCGATCAACATAATCAACCCGGTTTGCAGGTAGATATTATTTTCCAATCCGAACATTTTGGCAAAAAGGAAACTTCCCGCCAACCCGAACGGAACAGAGAGAATAACGGCCAAAGGAATAAACAAACTTTCATACAGGGCACAAAGAATCAGGTAAATAAAGACCACGCAAATCACAAACACCAAGGTCGTGGTATTGCCTGTCCCCGACTCTTCACGCGACATACCGCCAAACTCAAAACCATATCCCGTGGGCAAAACCTGTGCCGCAACCTCCTGAACTGCCTGAATGGCCTGCCCGGAACTATACCCCGTGGCAGCTGCACCATTGACCTGAATGGCGGAGAACAGGTTGAAACGGGTCAATGTTTCGGAACCATACACGCGCGACAGTTTCAGGTACTGGCTGACGGGACTCATTTCGCCTTCATCGTTACGGACAAAAATGCTGTTGAGCGATTCCGTATCGAGACGGAACTCGGCCGGTGCCTGTATCATGACACGATAGAGCTTGGAAAAACGGTTCATGTTGGAGGCATAATTACCACCGATATAACCCGAAAGGGTACTCAACACATCCGTAGGTGATACGCCGTTGCGTTTGCACAAGGCAGCATCGACCTCAACGAGATATTGCGGGAATTTCGTATCGAACGAGGTGGTGGCACGCCCGATTTCAGGACGTTTATTCAGCTCTTCGATAAACTGACGGGTGTATTTCAACAAATCTTCCGTGGTTCCACCTTTTTGATCTTGTACATACACCTCGAACCCACTGTTTACCCCATAACCGGGGATCATCGGACGAGTGAATGGCAAAATGTCGGCACTGGATATAAATGCGGTACGACGGCTTATTTCATCGATCACCGCATCAATGGCATCTTCTTTGTTGGTACGTTCGCTCCAATCCTTCAAACGGACTGTAAACATCCCGTTGCAAGCTCCCTGACCACTCAACATGGAGTTACCCGTAATGTTAGAATAGAGCTCTATCTGCGGGATTGTACGCAAGCAACTATCCACCAACATCATCACTTTACGCGTTTCATGCACGCTATTACCCGGGGAGGTACGCACATCGACAAATATCGTACCCATATCTTCGTTGGGCACAAGCCCCGTTTTGGTAGTCTTCATCAGGATGGCAAATCCCCCGCAAGCCACCACAAGCAACAGGCCTGCCAGCCATTTACGTTTAAGCATAAACAATACTCCGACCTTGTATTTTATGACCAACCGGGAAAATGCGGCATCGAAAGCCTTGTGAAAACGAGAAGAGAAACTCAACTTTTTCCCGTCTCCTCCGGTTTGGTGAGGCGTCATAATCAAGGCACAGAGTGCCGGACTCAGGGTAAGGGCATTTATCAAGGAGATGGCAACGGCCGCAGCCATGGTCAAACCAAATTGGGTATAGAAGGTTCCTGTCGTTCCGCCGATAAAACTTACGGGGATAAATACCGCCATGAACACGAAGGTTGTTGTAACCAGGGCAGAGGTAATACCGTCCATGGCATCAATTGTAGCCAAATAGGAGGATTTGTATCCCTCATCAAACTTGGCCTGTACCGCCTCGACGACCACGATGGCATCGTCCACCACGGTACCGATAACCAAGACAAGGGCAAACAGCGTCAACATATTCAGACTGAATCCGACCAACGAAAGGAAAGCGAAAGTTCCGATCAACGATACAACGATAGATAAAGCCGGAATAAACGTAGAACGCATACTTTGCAGAAACACATACACAACAAGGACTACCAGGATGATTGCTTCGACAAGGGTCTCGATGACACTCTTGATAGAGGCATCCAGGAAATCTTTGGTACTCATCAAGTCAACAATCTTGATTCCCTTGGGCAAGGTTTCCGAAATTTTTTCCACCTCGCGGTCTATGTCTTCGATAATTTGATTGGCATTGGACCCGGAAGTCTGGGAAATCATAATGTTACATCCGGGATGGCCGTTCACCTCGCCAATATAATCGTAAGCACGCGTGCCCAATTCTACGGTAGCCACATCTTTCAGACGCAATATCTGTCCATCGGGCAACGACTTGATAACCATATTTTCATAATCCACCTCATTTTCATAGCGGCCCCGATACTTCAACACATATTGAAATGTATTTTCCGATTCGGCCCCCAATGTTCCGGTAGCGGCCTCGATATTCTGCTCATCCAGTACGGTAGAGATATCCGAAGGTATCAAGGAGTACTTCTGCATCTTATTGGGATCAAGCCAAATACGCATAGAATAGTCGTAACCAAAAACGTTTACTTCACCCACACCGGCTATACGAGAAAGGCGAGGTTCTATATTGATCTTCATGTAATTGGTCAGGAAAGCTTCGTCAAACGAATCATCCGGGCTATAAACTGCCAGCTGTTTGATATTACTGGTTTGACGCTTACGCACGGTTATACCACTCCGGGTTACCTCGGCAGGCA
>DVNA01000033.1 GCA_018714665.1 Candidatus Gallibacteroides avistercoris
TGGTCTTGTTCATCGTTTCGTCGTCTCCGCCAAACAGGTCGCGTCTGAACCGGAACCGGTCGTTCAGGCTGATGGCTTTTCGAATATCTTTGGAGGCGATGCGTTGTTTGAGAATATCGTCCAACAGCCGGGCCGTTGTTTGTCCGCCTATGCAGTTGTCTGTTGCCGTACTGTGAACGGACGGTTGTGCCGGGGATGAGATATGTTCCACCTCTTTCTTTTCGGGTAGAGGTGCCTCTTCTTGGGAGACAGGAGCCGGTTCAACGGTTTCCTGCCATGCACTCTCTTCTTTTGTCTCTTTCATGGGGATTGGCTGGTTGTCCGTTGTTTCGGGCTCTTCTTCCATCGGGACGGGTTTCTGCATAACCGGTTGGGCTGCTGGCTCCATTGTGTTTGGTTCCGGAGCCGGTGCTTCGTCGTGTTGTTCGGCTGTCTCTATCGAGTGTATCTCTGTGGTGCCTGCTGCTGTTTCGGGTTGGTCGCCCGACAGCTGTGAGATGCTCTGGGTAATGATTTGAGCCTTTTCCTGTGCCAACTTGTACAGGATAGAGGGAATATTTCCGTTGCATTGGGATATTACCTGCAACAAATCTTTTAATTCGGAAATGTCGTTGATGATCTTCTCTATGTTGGTTCTTTGTTCCATAGCTGTTTTTCCCTTTAAAACGCAAAACAAAAATATGCAAAAAATAGATTGTACTGTCGGCAAGATACTTTTTTTATTTCGGACTGCCGAGTAAATTAAGTTTATTTAATTAAAATCGGGGTTGGATAATAACATTTTCTCGATCATTTTCCGCAACTGGGCTCGGCTGCACGTGTAGTAGTTGACCAGGATGGTAACGGCGTAATTCTGAGAACCTGAATAATATCCGGCATAACATTGCACGTTACCGATACTACCGCTTTTCAAGCGTAGCTTCCCTTCCAGCCTTGTCCCTTTCAAGAAGGAACTGACCGTGCCGTTTTCTCCGGCCAGGGGGATGGATCGTATGAAGCTCTCCTTTTCCGGGCTGTTGTTGGCCATATAGGTCAGGATATCGTTCATGGTACGTGCGGAGATTCTGTTTACGGTTGAGAGACCGCATCCGTCGTACATGAAGAGTCCATCGGTGTCGATTCCTTTCTCTTTCCAATGTTTGCGTATACTCAGTATCCCTTTTTGTGCCGATGCCGACGGATAGTTGTGTAATGCTATCAGGCGCAGCAGCGCTTCGGTATAGAAGTTGTCGCTGACTTGGTTGATGTGGAAGATGATGTCTGACAGTTTGTCTGACTCAAAAGTCAATAACGTTTCCCGATTTTGTGTCATCCTTTCGTTGTTCAGGCGCATGATCCGATCGGTTGTGGGAGCACCTTCTACCGAAACGGAGTGGTCGGAAAGAGCCTTGCTTAATGTCTGTGCGGCAAACAGGGCCGGGTCGGGGATGTCGCCCTTGACAACGAACTCTTGCCGGTTTTGCGGGATGGCCCCGTACAGGATTCGCTCATGCTGGAAGGGGGCCCCGTATATATAGGCGCTATCGGTGCGGATGTTTTTTGCTTTCAGGTTATTGATGAATGTCAGGTGGGGAATATCGGGCTCAGTCCTGACGATTTGGGGCGTGGTACCGGCTTTCCCCGATTGTAGGGTCAAACGGTAGAGGTTGTCGGCAAAGTTTACACCATAGACACCGGCGGCATAGTAGTTTCCCAAATCTTCCCAGGTCCAGTAGGGCGAAACGCCTTCGTCGTCGCAAATGGAGCCGTCGGCGATAACGCGTCCTTGGATGGTTTTAATCCCCGCTTGCTGGATAGCCTCTATACAGGCAGAAATGAACCGGTTTGCTGGAATATGGGAATTTGCCGAGCCCAATGTTGGGTCGCACATACCGGTCATGTAGATGTCTCCATGCAGAGTGCCGTCCGTCGAAATCGTTCCGGCGTATTCCAGTTTTGTTTTGAAGCGATAGTCGGCACCGTATATGTCCAGGGCCGTTGCCGTCGTAATCAGTTTCAGCGTAGAGGCCGGGACAAGGCTTTGGCCTCTGTTGTAGTCGGTTTGATACTCTCCTGTTTGCAAATTGCAGATACCGATTGAGACAGAAGCCGATTTCAGGGCGGGGTGGCGCAGGAATGTCTCTACACCCGTGAAATCCGAGGCAAAGCACAAGGCTGGGAAACAAACCAGCAGCAATAGGTATAACGTTTTCATGCGGTAAAAATAAACTCAAAGATAACAGCCTTTGAATGAAAATGCAAGAGCTGGTATTTTTAGTTGTTCAAAAGATTTTTTAATGCGTAAAAAAATCCGTATGTTTGTTCTATCTTTATACTTTGCTGTTATGGAACGCAGGCCTTATACATTCGACCGGGTTGTCCGCATTGTTTTAACCGCTATCGGGATTATCGGAACGCTCTATTTGATAAACCGTCTGAAAGATGCCCTATTGCCGTTCCTGGTGGCATGGCTTCTGGCTTATCTTATCCAGCCGTTGGTGCAGTTTATCCAATTTAAGATGAAGGTGCGCAACCGGATGCTGGCCATTCTTTGTACCCTGTTGTTTATCGGTGCTTTTTTTTCCTTGTTGGGATGGATCTTTATTCCCTCGGTTTTGTCTGAGATGGACAAGATGAAGGTGTTGATACGAAATTTCTTGGCACACTCCGATTATGTGGTTTCGTTACCGGTTAGCTGGCAAGAGTATATCCGAGAAAAAATAGACATTCAACAATTAACCAATACCTTTAACAGTGAAGAGTTTATCAAGTTTGTGGAGAATGCATTGGGTAAGATATGGTTTGTCCTGACAGGATCTGTCAATCAAATCATCACCATCATCAGTTGGTTTATCGTTTTGTTGTATCTGGTGTTTATCCTGCTTGATTACGATAAGATTTTACTCGGTTTTAAGAACCTGATTCCGGAAAAGTTCCGTCCGATGGTTTTAGGGATATTGAGTGATGTAGAGTCCAGCATGAACCGCTATTTCCGGGGACAGTCGTTGATTGCTTTTTGTGTGGGCATCTTGTTCTCCATCGGTTTTGTAATTGTCGGATTGCCTTTGGCCATCCCTCTGGGCCTCTTTATCGGGCTTTTGAACATGGTGCCTTATTTGCAGGTGGTCGGGTTTATTCCGACTATTCTGTTGTGTCTGTTGCACTCCTTTGAGACCGGAGGAAATTTCTGGTTCATTTTTGCCGGGGCACTCGTCGTTTTCATTGTCGTGCAGTTGATACAGGATATGTATCTGACTCCCCGTATCATGGGGAAGGTAACCGGTTTGAATCCGGCCATCATTCTGCTCTCGTTGTCAATATGGGGGTCGTTGATGGGAGTAATCGGCATGATCATTGCTTTGCCGTTGACAACGTTGATGTTGTCGTATTACCAACGGTACATTCTGGATGCGTATGCTACCCGTAAAACGGCTGAATTAAAGCAGAATAATGAATCTGTTGAAAAATGAAAGTTCTTTTAACACAGTGAAAGTCTTGCAGAGTGTTGTTTATTCCAAAATATTATATACCTTTGCATCGCTTTTGAAAACAAAGGCAACTCGGATCATTCGCTAGCTCAGCAGGTAGAGCACAACACTTTTAATGTTGGGGTCC
>DVNA01000034.1 GCA_018714665.1 Candidatus Gallibacteroides avistercoris
AACGAACCGGGCGTATATATTACCGGGGAATATGGTATCCGAACGGAAAACCTGGTACTGACAACCCTCGACGAAAAAACGGATTTTGCCGAATTTTACAAATTCGAGACCCTGACCCTCTGCCCCATCGACAAAGCAGGCATCGACACCTCCTTGCTGACCGATGCAGAGATTACCTGGTTAAACAACTATCATCAAATGGTCTTTGAGAAACTGAGCCCGGAACTCTCCGAAGAAGAAACCGAATGGTTAAAACAGGCAACGGCTCCCATCTCTCGATAAAACAGAACAGACTATGGCTTTAATAAGATCAGTACGGGGCTTTGTCCCCGAAATCGGGAAAGATTGTTTCCTGGCAGAGAACGCTACCATCGTAGGCGATGTAAAAATGGGAGACGAATGCAGTATCTGGTTCAATGCTGTCTTGCGGGGCGATGTCAACTCCATCCGCATCGGCAACCGGGTAAACATTCAGGACGGCTCCGTCCTGCATACCTTGTATGAAAAATCGACCATCGAAATAGGCGATGACGTCTCCATCGGGCACAACGTAACCATCCATGGAGCATCGGTAAAAGACGGGGCTCTCATCGGTATGGGGTCGGTTATATTGGACCACGCCGTTGTCGGCGAAGGAGCTATCGTGGCTGCCGGATCGGTCGTATTGAGCAAAACGGTCATCAAAGCAGGTGAACTTTGGGGGGGAGTCCCGGCCAAATTTATCAAGATGGTAGATTCGGCTCAAAGCAAAGAAATCAATCAAAAGATTGCCAGAAACTACCTGATGTATTCCAAATGGTATGAGACGGATGAAGACAAATAAAAGAGAACGGGTTGAAAATTTCAACCCGTTCTCTTTTTGAATCATATCCTGTTCATGTCAAATACGATATATCGTAAGGTTCAGAGGAAATCCTCCATGGAGCGTTGTGGGGGGGGGAAAATAATCTTTTCCTTCCCTTAAAAAGCCCTATCGCTTTTTCTTGTTCTTTTCGGGCCGAGGAGCTTCTGGCGACATCCTGTCCGGCAGACCAATTTTCCAGGCGCCTCGCCTCTGACGTGCGGCAACAGGGCGAGAGGTAGCGGGTGTATCTTCCGGTTTCGGCCGACGTTTCAGTTTCTTTTTCTCTTCCCGGGCCAAAGCCAACTCTTCCCGTACGGAGTGATATTTCAGGGTCTCCCCGTCAATCCGCACCTTATCTGTCAGCAAAACTTTCATCCCCATCCGTGCACAGAGCCCATTTACCGTTACTCGTTCATCGGCTATCAACTGGTCCGCTTCACGACGCGAACAAAATCCCGTATCGCTTATATACTTATTTAAACGTATCTCTCCTGCCATCGTCAGTCTATGGTTATATGTTTTATTGACTCTATCTTCGTTCTCAAAAAAATGGACGCCATCTCGGAAAACTTGCGTTCCGACTCGGTTGTCAGGAACTGGCACCTGCCTCCTTGTGTGCATCGGGCTGCTATTTCGGGATGCCGGCGCAGATAGTCCTGCAAACTGCGAGCTACCCACTCGCCTTGCGGCATGATTTGTATCTGTTGCGGCAAATAACGCCGTATCTTATTCCCCAACAACGGATAGTGCGTACATCCCAAAATAACGGTATCTATACGGGAGGAACGGCTTAACAACCGGTTCAGGTGCTGTTGCACAAAATAATCGGCTCCCGGTTTATCGTATTCGCGATTCTCTACCAAAGGTACCCACATGGGACAGGCTTCTGAAAAAACTTCGATATGGGGAAACACCTTTTTGATCTCCAACGGATAGGATTCCGACTGAACCGTTCCCTCCGTTCCCAACAACCCCACACATCCGGAGCGGGTTACTTCGCCTACCCCCTCTACCGTAGGACGGATAATGCCCAATACCCGTCTATTCGGGTCCCATTGCGGCAAATCTTTCTGTTGAATAGACCGGAGTGCCTTGGCCGATGCCGTATTGCAGGCCAGGATGACCAGATGGCATCCTTGCTCAAACAAATAGCGGACAGCCTGCCGGGTAAACTGATATACCACCTCGAAGGAGCGTGAACCGTAAGGAGCCCGTGCATTGTCCCCCAGATAGAGATAATCGTATTGGGGCAATACCTTGCGGATATTGTCCAAAATGGTTAATCCTCCGTATCCGGAATCGAACACTCCTATCGGACCGGGATGTTTAGGCAATTCGTCCATTCTATCCATTCTCCAAAACAGAAGAAGGATGATAAGCCTTATCATCCTTCTTCCCCTATAATACATGGTTGTTATTGCAGGTTCAATTTTGCTTTTACCAACGGAGTAACATCTACACTTCCATTTCCTTTAAAAAGGATAGATCCGGAAGAGAGGTCCAATATATAGGTAAAGCTGTTTTCTTTACCTACGGCTTCAATAGCGGAATTTATTTTCTTGATAATCGGAGCCATCAATTCATTCTGCTTTTTATTTAATGTTTCAAAAGCATTTTGTTTAAATTCAGCAGCCTTTTCCTCAATACTTTGCAACGACTGTTCACGACGAACACGAATCGTTTCAGACAGCGTATCGGCTTCTGCTTGATAACGTTTGAATTCCTGCACGTATTGTTCGTTCAAATTAGCCAATTCGTCTTCAAATTTTTTCTGCATGGATTCCAGCTGTTTAATGGCCGATGCCTGCTCGGGCATTAACGAAAGAATCTCATTGGAATCTATATATCCGATCTTTACGGTTTGTGCAAACGAGACGGTTGGTAAAACCAACAAAACGGCTAATACTAATTTTTTCAACATAATATCAAGTTTTATTTTATAATTTCGTTAATTATTCACACCACAAATGTACGCATTTATTTTGAATATCCTAATCTTTGAAGCACTTGATCACTTATATCGATATCGGGAGAGGCAAAAATGATGGCCCGGTCAGAAGCCCGATCGATAACCATTTTATAATCTTGTTCCAATGAAATGGCCTTGACAGCCTCGTAGATATTATCTTCTATCGGTTTGATGAGCAATTCTTGCAGTTTCATCATCTCGCCGTCCTGCCCGAAATATTTCTGACGCAAATCTTGCGCCTCTTTTTCTTTTTTCAGGATAGACTCTTCCTGTTGGTTCCGGGCCTCTGCCGTCAGGTTCTGACTATTCTGATACGCTTTATACATATCCTGAACTTGTTTCATAACCGTCTCTATCTCATCCTGCCAAGTTTTGGCCTTGGTCTCTATCTGTTCATTGGCAGCTTTATACTCGGGTATATTGTTAAAAATATACTCCATATCTATCAAGGCATATTTCTGAGCGTTTGCACTAAATGCAGAGACGCACGCCAACATGAACGCAACAACAATTTTTTTCATAATTTATCCCATTTAATTATTTAACAACAAGCAATATCCATTTATGGTTTAGGCAAAACTAAAACTCCTGACCAAGGATAAAGTGTATCTGATTCCCGCCTTTTTGTCCGTAAACTTTATCGAACCCGTAAGCGTAGTCGATACCCATCATGCCTACCATAGGCAGGAAGATACGGGCTCCGATTCCTGCCGAACGTTTCAACTGGAACGGGTTAAAGTCTGAAACATCGGTCCACGCATTACCCCCTTCCACGAAAGTCAGCATATAGATAGTCGAGGCGGGTTCCAACAACAACGGGAACCTCAATTCAGCGCCTAACCGGGTATAACAATACCCTTCTGCTCCATAAGGGGTCAACGATCCATTTTCATATCCACGCAAAGCGATTATTTCGGTAGCATAGCTGGAAGAGTATCCCGTCATTCCATCACCTCCTACATAGAAGGTCTCAAAAGGCGATTTTTTATATTTATTATACGATCCCAAGAAACCGAACTCGGCACGGGTCATCAACACCAACGTACGTTGCTTTTCATTGCCCATGGGAGTCAACGGCGTAAAGGTCTTAGCTTTGAACTTCCACTTGTGGTATTCTATCCAGCGGTACATCTTTTGTTGGTCCTTTTCATCGTTTTTATCCAGATTCTCGTAATCGATGTTGTCGAACAACGAATAGGGAGGAGTTGCTTGTACCGACAAAGAGAATTGAGATCCGATACGCGTATATATCGGATTGTCGATGGAGTTACGGGCCAGCGTTAAGGTTAAACTCAAACTGTTACTATTCCCGTTGCGGAAGTAACGGATATACTCCCAATCTTTCAATTTATAGAGTTGATACCCCAATTCGGCATTGAAAGTGAAATAGTCGTCAGGCCAAACCAACCGTTTCCCGAATCCGACGGCCACACCGAAAAGTTGGAGCGACTTATCCGGGTCCATGGCAAAAGAATAGTCATACCCACTGTTACCATATCCGTAATAGCTGTTATAAGAGGTCAAATAATTACGGTTATAGTAATTGGTACTGATATCCGTCTGCCGGCTGTAATAGGCCGTTACAGAAAGCAGATTGGGGCGTTTCCCTCCGAACCACGGATCCATGAACGAAATCATGTACGACTGATAATACCGGGCATTGGTTTGTGCGCTTAATGTCAACTGTTGTCCGTCTCCCTGGGGAATAATTCCTTTGTAGGCCTTGGGATTAAACAGGTTGCGGATAGAGAAATTGCTAAATTTCAAGCTAAGCCGCCCCACGATACCGGTCTGCCCCCATCCGGCCGATAGCTCTACCTGGTCGCTGGCTTTAGGCTCTAACCCGTAAATAATATCTACCGTACTGTTTTCCGGATCGGGTTGTGCCTGCGGGTTGATGGTTTCGGGGTCGAAGTGTCCCAACTGCTGTATTTCTCGAACGGAACGGAGCAAATCGCTCTTACTAAACAACTCTCCGGGACGTGTACGCAATTCGCGACGTACTACATGTTCGTAAACTTTATCATTTCCTTGAATGATAACTTTGTTTACCCGGGCCTGTTCTCCTTCATAGATACGCATCTCCAAATCAACGGAGTCTTCTACGATATTGAGCTCGGTAGGCATTACGTTAAAGAACAAATATCCTTGATCTAAATAGAGATTGCTCACAGCATCGTTGTCCTCTTTCAAACGCTGTTGCAACAATTTTTGATTATAGACGTCACCGGGCTTGATATTCAGAATCTCTCCCAGATATTCGGTAGGATACAATTCATTTCCTACCCAACGGATATCGCGTATGTAATATTTCTTTCCTTCGTCTATTTTAATCTTCACATCCACTGTTTTTTCACCACTCATCCAGAAAGTATCCTCTACAATGGTGGCATCGCGGTAACCCAATTCGTTGTATTTGTCCAGAATCAGGCCCAAATCGTTTTGAAACTCCTCTTTTACGAATTTTTTGGGACGGAACAGGTTGTAAATTTTTCCTTTTTCATTGGTTTTCTTCATCGCCCGTTTGATCTTCCGGTCCGACAAGGCCAAATTGCCTTCTATCTCGATTTTCCGTACCTTGATTTTGGCCTTTTTATCAATGGCAATATGGACATTAACAAAATCTTCCCGATCGGGATCTTCTTCTTGGGTTATCTGAACGGCAATATTCCCGTACCCTTTCTCTTCGTAATATTTGTGGATTACGGTTTTGGCCCGATCAATCAGGTTCGGGGAGATTTGACTTCCTTTTACCAACCCGATTCTCATGTCCAGGTCTTCCCGGTCAGACTTACGTATGCCCGAATAGGTAATAGAGGATATGCGGGGACGTTGTTTCAGAGATATGTCCAACCACACTTTGTCGCCGTAAGTCTTCACCACCTTGATAGAGACATCTGAAAACAACCCCTGTTTCCACAACCGTTTTACCGCAGCAGAGATCTCCTCTCCCGGGATATAGATACGCTGCCCTACCGACAACCCGGAAAGGGATACCAGAACATACTCGTCTTTGTTGGTAACGTTGGAAATTGAGATACCTGCAATCTCAAAACTACGTGGAGAATCGGAATAATTGATTTCGGGATTATATATTGTATCAAGTTGTATCGGGGATTGTCCGTGAACCGCTGCCATACCCATGAAAGAGAGAATAAACAACAGAAATAATTTACGCATAAATGTGTGTTGCATTATTTTTTTTACGATTATCATAATTGTTCGCTGATTTTTCCAAAACGTCTTTCGCGACGTTGGTATTCATATATGGCCTTATACAACGATTCTTCCCTGAAATCAGGCCAATACTCATCGGTAAAATAGAGTTCGGAATAGGCCGATTGCCATAATAAGAAATTACTGATCCGAATCTCCCCACCGGTACGGATAAGCAAATCGGGATCGGGAAAATCTTTTGTATTCAAATAGGTCTCAAATTTTTTTGTATCAATCGCCTCAACTGAAAATTCTCCATTTTGTACGGCTGCTGCAATCTGCCGCACAGCATGGACGATTTCCCAACGCGACGAATAACTCAATGCCAATATCAGGGTCAGGCCTGTACATACGGATGTTATCACCATGCTTTTTTCCAAAGCCTCCTTGACGCTGACAGGCATTTGCGATAAATCCCCAATGATACGCAATCGTACATTGTTCTGTTTTAACGTATCAGTCTCTTTTTCCAAGGCGTATGCCAACAGCGACATAAGGGCTTCTACCTCTTGTTCGGGACGGTTCCAGTTTTCGGTCGAGAATGTATATAAGGTAAGGTAATCTATGCCTATTTTTGCAGCAGCTTCCGTTATCTTGCGGACAGACTTTACTCCATATTGATGGCCATAACTACGCTCCTTTCCCTGTTGTTTGGCCCAACGCCCATTACCATCCATTATGATAGCTATGTGTTTGGGTAATGCTGATTTATCTATTTTATCTTGATACGACATTCCTTTCTGTTTCTTATGACAACCAAATGGCTTGCTTATTTTACAGGGTCGAAAGATAATTTATTAATCACGCCTCTCCATACCTGATTATAGGTAATTTGTCGTCCATCCAAAGAGCCTTCTCCGCCAAAGACATATATATAAGGAACTTCTTCGTTGGCGTAAGTTATCACCTTATGTATTTTATAAGCAGTATTCATCAACGGAGCATCCATCGAAAGCCACTGTACCTGTGTCTTAAACGGAGTTTCGGTTAATACCTGAACAGAGGCATACGCTTTTGCCGGAACGTCTTCGGGCAAGGTCAACGAAGTTCCGCCTTTCTTCCATACAATACCCATATCTTCCGAATAGTAAATATCTTTCAGGTATTGTCCGTTTGCATCTTTACCTCCGATAATGAACCATACCGGACGATCCGATTGCGGCTCATTAAAATAGGAGAAAAACAAGGCTCCTTCTCGCGGAGTAAATGGATTTGCCTCTTGGGTAACGTTATTCATATTTCCCCACGAGGTTCCATCAAAACCCCACACAGCATCAGAAAGCGACCCATCGGACAGAACGCCACCAAAGAAAGCCAACTGTTGGAACAATCCTCCCTGGAAAGTGATAAAGTTGCTATAACCGGTTATTGGGAACAACGGATCGATAGCCTCTCCTACAACAGCCTGCGTCCCATCAAACGAGAAATGTTTATATATACCATTATCCTCAACTACACCTAACAACATGGATGTGGAAAGAGATGATGCCGGCAAAACCCCAATCAATCCAGAAACAGGCAAAGCGTCATACAAGATAGACCAATTGGAACGTCCATCTTCCGATACGTATAATTTCCGATCATCTGCTCCTAAAACAAAGAAAAGACCGTTCATCACCTGTAAGGACTGCAAATCAGGGACAAATCCGAATGATACATTTTCTGCCGGGGTGTTCCACCCCCCTGCATTGGGAGTATATATAAAATAATCGTCATCTACCTGTACATAACTTAGCGTATTACCATCGACAGATAATGTTTTCTGGGCATCGATCTTCTCTACCGGGAAAGCATATTGTGACAAATTATCCCACCGCAAAGAGTCCGGAAGTAATTGATGGACATTTACCTTCACATCGTAAATTTTTTCTGAAAGGCCATTCTCCGATACTACTTTCAACTGTACCGGTTGAGTAAAATCCAATGAATCTTCGGGATTCGTATAGTAATCAATTTCTCCTTCGGGAGTGATGAAGATTGCTTTCGAGGCGTAGTCAAACGACACATCTACCATTAAATTGGAAACATCCGTCCCCACAGGCAACGAATCGGCATTGTATATCTGCCCGCCTATCAAATCGATGGTAAAAAATACCTCATCGAGCCCTTCCATGATATTATTATCAATTTTCAAGCTGAAACTATTAACCGCCGTACTACCCGAATAAGCATCCGAAGAGACGGAATTACTCCCCCCAGTACAAGAAAAAGAGATGATTAAACCTACTAATCCTATGCAAAATAAATATATTTTTTTCATTCTGTATTAATTCTTTACTATTGCGATTTACCAATCAATCCGGACAAACCGATGTCTCTTCTTCTCTTTTGCCCTACCTCTTTCTAAGATAAACAACTACAATAATCCATACTATGTTATGACGTGCAAAATTAGAAACATTTTTGGCTTTCACGCACAAGAACAGAGAGAATTATAATAATTTATGTATAGAAACGGCTCTTAACAATATTTTTACACAAAAAGAGTACTTTCTTTATTCCTGTTCTTTTTTCTCGGTCAAATCCGGATTCGGATTCCGGAAACCATATATCCATGCCGTATCAAGGGGATGGATTTCTTCCGGGAATCGGTTTAATTTAGGTGCGGAAATACCGCTTCCTATCGTCTTTTCCGACACCTCCACACGCGCTTCGTTCCAGCAGCCTTCGTCGATGAAACGTTGCAACAACTTGCCTCCGCCTTCTACCAACAGGCTCTGTATCTGATGCGAGGCTAAAAGGCTCAGCCAGTCAGACAACGCAGGATGTTTGATTTCCGATTTCAAGAACCGCACATTCCCAAAATCCGCGGCATCGGTTTCCGTCAATACCCAAGTAGGCAAATCATCCGTAAACAAATGCAACGTCCGGGGAAGTGTATGATTACGGTCAAAAACGATTCGCAGAGGATTCTTCCCGCTCCAACAACGAACCGTCAACGAGGGATTGTCCAAACGCGCCGTTCCCGCACCGACACAAATGGCATCTACCTCCGACCGCAACCGATGGACCATCGTCTCAGATACCGGGGTAGAAAAACGCTCGGCCGGCTCGGCCGCAGTAACACGCTTACGATCTATATACCCGTCGGCACTTTGCGCCCATTTCAACACGACGTACGGTTTTCGGTGCTTCTGGGCAAACATAAAAAAACGGTTCAATTGCAGACACTCTTTTTCAAGCACGCCTGTAACCACCTCTATTCCGGCATCACGCAGCAACTGAACACCGCGTCCGGAGACTTTCTCAAACGGATCGAGACACCCCACCACGACGCGCGGAATTTTTTTTCGGATAATCAACTCGGCACACGGAGGTGTTTTCCCGTAATGAGCACAAGGTTCCAAAGAGACATACAGGGTCGAACGGGAAAGCAACCACTCATCCTGTACCGCTCCAATGGCATTTACCTCTGCATGCGCTTCTCCGCAACAGCGGTGATATCCTTCACCGATAATACGGTCCTGACAGACAACTACCGCCCCCACCATCGGATTGGGAGAGACATACCCTGCTCCCCGCCGAGCCAGTTGCAGGCATCTGCGCATATAAAATTGGTCTCTGTCCATTCTATCTATTTCTACAAATTTGCTACCTTTGTACCATTCTATCTCTCCTATGCAAAGTTGTATCTCGCATATCAGGCAAACCTTAGGCCAGCACTACTCTTCCTCGGAGATAAACGGTTTCATCCGCATCATCTTCGAAAGTGTATGCGGCTACTCCCTGACGGATCTAATTTTGTACAAAAATAATATTTTATCCGATTCTTTGCGCAAACAAATCGACAAGATCGTAGAACGCATAGACCAAAACGAACCTATTCAATACGTATTGGGAAGAAGCCTATTCTGCGGTATCTCCTTTTCGGTTACGCCGGACGTACTCATTCCGCGTCCCGAAACCGAGGAGCTGGTAGAGCTGATAACCGCCCGGCACGCCGGAAGTGCTCCCCGGATACTGGATATGGGAACCGGGAGCGGATGTATTGCGGTATCACTGGCCAAGAAATTACCTGAATCCCGGGTCGAGGCGTGGGACATTTCCGAAAAAGTACTGCAAGTTGCCCGAAAGAATGCACAAGAAAACCAGGCAAACGTTACGTTCAAACAAGTGGACATCACCCGGGAGCTACCACCAGAAGCCGTACAGCCGTACGATATCATCGTCAGTAATCCGCCCTACGTCTGCCTGCGTGAAAAGGCCGAAATGGAAAGGAACGTACTGGACTACGAACCGCACCTGGCTCTTTTTGTGCCCGACGAAGACCCGCTGCTCTTTTACCGCGCTATCCTCCGTGCCGGCAAACGCCTGCTTGCCGAAGGCGGATTCATTTACTTCGAGATAAACCGAATGTTCGGGCATCAAACAGTCTCTCTTTTACGGCAAAACGGATACGAAAAAACAGAAATCATCCAAGACCTATCGGGAAACGACAGAATGGTCGCCGCCCGGTTATTTCCATAAAGTATGAAAACATTGTCTCCACAAGAAGCGTTACACCGGGCAGCGGCCTTATGCTCGAAAAGCGAATATTGTTCGACCGAAATCGACGAAAAGCTGTCGGTATGGGGCATTGCTCCACCCGAGCGGGAGATGATCATCGGACGGTTAACGGCCGAAAAATTTATCGACGACCAACGATTTGCCTGCCTTTTCGCCCGCGACAAACTTCGTTTCAACCGGTGGGGAAAGATAAAAATTTCGTACGCCCTCCAACAAAAAAGAATCCCCGCATCATACATCCGGGAAGCTCTTGAACAGATAGATACCACACTGTATGAGCAGACATTGGCTTCGCTGATAACGGCCAAGACCCGGACATTAACCGACGAGGACGAATACCAACGACGGAACAAGATATACCGGTTTGCTCTCGGACGTGGATTTGAACCGGAGATGATAAACCGTATCCTATCCCTCAACACCCCATGAAACGCCTCCTGTCCGAATTAATCGATCTGTTTTATCCCCGGTTGTGCCTCATTTGCCAGCAACAACTAATGGCCAACGAACGGCACCTCTGCCTGCATTGCCTGCAACAGATGCCACGTACCCACTACCACCGGCAACCCGGTAATCCGGTAGAGCAATTATTTTGGGGAAAAGTAGAAATCGTATCGGCACAGTCCTATTTTTTCTTCCTGCCCGAGGGGCATTTCAGGCACCTGATCCATGCCATCAAATACGCCGGACAGGCCGATGCAGCCCGATACCTGGGAGCACGCTATGCCGCCGAAATAGCAGCAGATGGAAAACTGACCGACATAGACTACCTCGTACCGGTACCGCTACACCCCAAACGATTCAGACAACGGGGATACAACCAAAGCGAAAAAATCGCCCATGGAGTAGCCGATGTTTTCCACAAACCCGTACTGACAAAACTCCTATACCGGAAATACGCCTCCGAAACGCAAACCCACAAATCGGTTTACGACCGATGGGAAAATATGCAAGGCATATTCGGCACCCACGAAGTAGAGCTTCCGCTATACCCCCATCTGTTGTTGATCGACGATGTCATCACCACCGGAGCCACACTGACGGCCTGCGCCCAAGAGATTCTGTTACGCCACCCGACCGCACGTATCAGCATCCTTTCATTAGCGGTGGCCCCGTAACAAGAGACGAAAAAGAGAGAGAATCCTATACAAATACAGTGAAAAGTCGTATATTTGCACGGTATTAAACCACCCCAAGAATCAAACAAAAAATACCTAATTATATGGAAAATCTGGAAAGACTCATTGCCAAGAAACTGTTAAAAATC
>DVNA01000035.1 GCA_018714665.1 Candidatus Gallibacteroides avistercoris
GCTGCGGATGCGGCCTACGTAAACGGGGTCTTTTCCGGCAATTTCCAACGGCATCGGGTAAATTTTGTTGGCAGGGTCGTCCATCAATACAACGCCTTCGGCTTTGGCAAAGGCCTCTTTGGCCATCTCTACCGAGACGGGCGATTCGGTCTCTACCCAGATGGCTTCGGAGTGGGCGCGCATAACGGGTACCCGTACGCAGGTGGCGCTCACCTGGATGTCGGAGTGCATGATTTTGCGCGTTTCGTTGTACATCTTCATCTCTTCTTTGGTATAGAGGTTGTCGGTGAATACATCTACCTGGGGGATGACGTTGTATGCCAACTGGTAAACGAATTTTTCGACCGTCGGTTTTTCTCCTTTCTGCAATTGGGCAAACTGGGTTTCGAGTTCGGCCATGGCCGATGCTCCTGCCCCGCTGGCTGCCTGGTAGGTGGAGACGTGCACGCGTTTGATGTGCGAAAGTGCTTCGATCGGTTTCAAAGCTACTACCATCTGGATGGTGGTACAGTTGGGATTGGCGATAATCCCTCTGGGACGTTTCTTGGCATCTTCGCCGTTTACTTCGGGTACGACCAGGGGAACATCTTCGTCCATACGGAAGGCGCTCGAATTGTCTATCATAACGGCGCCGTATCGGGTGATGGTTTCGGCAAACTCTTTGGAGGTACCTGCCCCGGCAGAGGTAAAGGCAATATCCACGCCTTTAAAGTCGTCGTTGTGTTTCAGCTCTTTTACTTCGTACGCTTTTCCCCGGAAGGTATAGGTTCTGCCTGCACTGCGGGAAGAACCGAAAAGAACCAGTTCGTCGATCGGAAAATTTCTTTCGTCCAGTACGCGGAGGAACTCTTGTCCTACGGCACCGCTAACGCCAACAATTGCTACTTTCATTTTTCCTTGTCTGAATGAATTAATAAATGCTCTTTGGGTGAAAGAGAGTCTTCTGTTTTGATATTGAATATTTTCAGGGTGCAAAAATACAACATTTTGCCATACATCTGCCATTCCGTGTTTAAATTTTGCAAAAGCAAAGGGAATCGGTATAGAATTTTTGTATCAAAAGTATATGTATAATAAATACGCTTTTGGAAATATTTGTTTATTTTGCAACAAAAACATTCGTATGAAAACATTTCCCCTTTTCTGTATTCTCTTTTTTTGTTCTGTCTTTTCCTTTGCTCAGAACCGGGCCGACCGGCAGTCGTTGACCGATAAAAACGCTTTCTCCATGATTCTGCTGGGCGATCCTCAGGGATATACCAAATATGATATTAACCAGCCTTTGTTCGAGTTGTGTACGGCGTGGATTGCCGACAATATAGACCAACTCCGTATCAAGGCGGTGTTGTGTACCGGCGACCTTGTCGAGCAGAATGAAAACATGGTGCTTGACCGCCGTATGCTCAACCAGACCAGCCGGGAGATGTGGGAGGCGGCTTCCCGTGCGCTGGCAAGACTGGACAACAAGGTGCCTTATATTATTTCGGCCGGGAACCACGAGTACGGTTATAAAAAGGCTGAGAACGGAATGACCCATTTCCCCGAGTATATAACGTTCGAGCGGAATTCGGCATGGCGGGATATTTGCGTAAGTTCCATCCCGAACCGCAACGGGGTGGTATCGTTGGAAAATGCTGCTTTTGAATTCGACGATCCTCATTGGGGAAAGTTGTTGGTCATTACCTCCGAATTTGCTCCGCGCGATCAGGTGCTCGACTGGGCCCGGGAGCTGGTAGCCAGTGAGAAATACAAAAATCACAAGGTCATTTTTATGACCCATTCGTTTTTGCGGCACAAGACGGCTGAGAGGATACAACAGGAGGGGTATAAGATTTCTCCCAGGAATTGGGGAGAGGATATTTGGAAGAAACTGATCGAACCGTCGTCCAATATTTTCCTGGTAATATGCGGCCATACGGGCACTCCCGGAGACTTTGAAGAGTCGGTGGCCTATCGGGTAGATAAAAACTCGGCGGGGAAACCGGTACACCAGATGATGTTCAACGTTCAGGTACTCGGCGGAGGATGGGAAGGCAACGGCGGAGATGGCTGGTTGCGTATCTTGGAGTTTATGCCGGATGGGAAAACCATCAAGGTACGAACCTATTCTCCTCTTTTCGGCATCTCTCCATCGACCAAACATTTGGCACACCGTACCGGGGCTTGTGATCAGTTTGATATGGTTGTCGAATAGACGGTGTCTGGACGAAAATAAAATGCCGGGATTCTTGGATGTGCACGGAAAAAGGCTTAAACGGACGGGATAAAAACGGACGGGTTTTTGAATAGCTTGTAGGGGGATAACTCCCGAGATGGAAAAGATTCTTAAAAAAAAGAAACATCCCGTGCTTTTTGACGGTTATTTTTTGCTATTTTTGCAAACAGGAGAAGGATAACCCTTTTTAAATAGAAGACATGAATTTACTCGCCATATTACCCTCCATTCCGTTTACCAATCCGGTGTTGATTTTTTTCATCGTATTGACCATCATTTTGTTGGCCCCGTTGTTGTTGAATAAATTGCGTATCCCGCACATCATCGGGTTGATTATTGCCGGGATGTTGGTGGGGCCCAACGGTTTGGGCCTTGTCTTGCGGGATAACAGCTTTGAAATCTTCGGGAAGGTGGGGTTGCTCTATTTGATGTTCCTGGCCGGGTTGGAAATGGATATCAATGACTTTAAGAAAAACAAGGCGAAAGGCATCACCTTCGGGATATATACCTTTCTGGTACCGATGTTCCTGGGAACGGTTATCAGTTATTATATGCTCCATTTCTCGCTGGTTACTTCGGTGCTGTTGGCCAGTATGTATGCCTCTCATACATTGGTGGCGTATCCGATTGTCAGTCGGTATGGTATTTCGCGTACCTCCTCTGTAACCATTACGATAGCCGGAACCATCATCACCGTTTTTCTGGCATTGCTTATCTTGGCGGTGATTACGGGGATGTATCACGGGCAGATCAATGAGCTGTTTTGGATTCGGCTGTTTATCTCCATATCGGTCTATTGTGCTTTCGTTATTTTTGCCTATCCCCGCATTACCCGGTGGTTCTTGAAAAAATACGACGATAATGTCGCCCAATACATTTTTATTCTGGCATTGGTCTTTTGTGCTTCGTTCTTGGCGGAGCTGGCCGGATTGGAGGGCATTATCGGTGCGTTTCTGGCCGGGGTTGTCTTGAACCGGTTTATCCCGGCGGTCTCTCCGTTGATGAACCGGATAGAGTTTGTGGGGAATGCGCTGTTTATTCCCTATTTTCTGATCGGGGTAGGGATGCTTATCGATTTGAAGGTGTTGTTCAGTAGCCAGCAGGCATTGATCGTGGCTGCCAATATGTCTATTGTGGCGACGATCTCCAAATGGATAGCCGCCTGGATGACACAGAAGACCTTCCGGTTGTCCAAGGTAGATCGGAATATGATCTTCGGGCTCAGCAACGGACAGGCGGCTGCTACGTTGGCCGCCGTGTTGATTGGTCATGCAATCATTATCGGGACGGATGAGTCGGGGCTTCCCATTCGGTTGTTGAACGACGATGTGTTGAACGGTACCATTATCATGATATTGGTAACGTGTACCATCAGTTCGTTTGTTACCGAGAAGGCTGCAAGGGAGTTGGTTACCCAACAGAAGAACCAGGAGAAAAACAACACGGTCGATACCGATGAAGAGCGGATACTGATTCCGGTGGCCAATCCCTCGACCATAGAAAACCTGGTCAATTTGGCCTTGCTGTTGAAGAAACCCAAAAAGAAAGTTCCCCTGTATGCCTTGTTTGTAACGGATGACAACAAGAACGAGAACGATAAAAATTACAGTGCGAAATATGCTCTGGGCAAAGCTGCCGAAGTGGCTTCGGCTACCGATAACCCGATAGAGACCATCTCCCGCTATGATTTGAATATTGCCAGCGGTATTTTGCATACCATCAAGGAAAAAGGTATTTCGGAGATTGTCATCGGGTTACACCATAAAACCAACATCGTGGATACCTTCTTCGGTACCAAGACTGAGGCCTTGCTGAAAGGTACCAACAAGATGGTATTCATCTCCAAATGTGTTATCCCGGCGGGAACCTTTACCCGTATCGTGATTGCCGTCCCGGAAAAGGCTGAATATGAAACCGGGTTTGTAAAGTGGGTGGACCGTATCGCCAATATCGCCAAACAGGTGGGATGCCGGGCCATTTTCTACGCCCCCGTTGAAACTTTGAAACGTATTCGCTTGGTACTTATCAAGGGGAACTACCGTATTCGCAATGAGTTTGAGATTCTTGATAGGTGGGAAGATTTGTTAATGCTTACCAACGTGGTGCTGCCCGACGACCTTTTTGTGGTGGTAAGTGCACGCCACACTTCTATTTCGTACAATTCGGAGTTTGACAATTTGCCGGTACAACTGTCGCGCTATTTTGCCGATAACAACCTGTTGCTGGTCTATCCCGAACAGTTCGGGCCGCACATTGATACGGTATTTTTTAGCGATCCCATGTCGATGGATATACAACATGACTATACCGGAAGCATCCGGATACGGAAATACCTCAAATGGTTGAAGTGGCCGTTTGTGAAGAATAAAGATTACAAGAATCTCCGAAAATAAGTTGTTTTAGCCCCTTTGGTAAATTGATTTTGTTATGATGAAATTATTGTGTACAGCATTGATTACTTTCCTTTGTTGTTTGACCCTCTTTGCACAAAAAGAAAAGAGACAGTACGATGTAGCGGCCTTTTTGTATCCGGCATACGCTTCGGACGACCCCCGGTTGAGGCCCTTCTGGCCCATGGGTATCGGCGAATGGGAGACCGTGATGACCATGCAGCAACGTAATCCGGGACACTATTGGAACCGCAAGCCCTTGTGGGGCTATATCAACGAGGCCGATCCGGCTGTCATGTCGATGGAGATAGAACAGGCTACCCGCCATGGCGTCAATGTCTTTATCTTCGACTGGTACTGGTTCGACGGTCGCCCGTTTATGGAGACCACCCTGAACAACGGATTCCTGAAAGCCGATAATGTCGATAAGATGAAGTTCTATCTGATGTGGGCCAACCACGATGTGTTGAACCTTTGGGATACCCGTTTGGCACAATTTAATGAGAATAACGTCATTTGGACGGGAAAGGTGGACCGCGATGAGTTTGAAAAAATTTGCAAGCGCAATATCGAAAAATACTTTAAACATCCGCAATATTATAAAATCGACGGGAAGCCGGTTTTTATGATATACGATATTCCCCAGCTGATTGCCGGGCTCGGAGGCATAGAGCAGACGGCAGATGCACTGAAATGGTTTAAGGAGGAGGTGAAACGGGCCGGATTCCCGGGATTGGAGCTGCAACTGACCATGTGGAGCATCAACGTCAATTACAGCGGTTTTGACGGGAGTAAGAGTCAAAATCCGGAAAACGATTTTATAAAGAAGTTAGGCTTTACCAGCGCTACACATTACCAGTTTGCCCATTTTGCCAATGTGGATGAAGAGTATATGAAAATCATGGAACAGGTTCAACGGGAGTGGGTACGGATAGATTCGGTATTCGATTTGGTATATTATCCGCATATCAGTGTAGGGTGGGACAACAGCCCCCGTACGGTTCGCAGTGCGGTAGTCAAGAACAATACGCCGGAGAACTTCGAGAAGGCGCTGCGTATGGCCCGCGATTACGTTGACAGCCACCCCGACCAGGCCCCGCTGGTTACCATCAACAGCTGGAACGAGTGGACCGAGACCAGTTACCTGATGCCGTGCAATGTATTTGGATACGGTTATTTGGAAGCGGTCAAGAAAGTATTTAAGGAGCAGGAATAGCGAGGGTACAGATATGGAAAAAGCCGAAGAAAACATCTTCGGCTTTTTGTTTTGGCCTGTGGTCTATTGGTTTTTAGACGGATTTTTTCGCGCAGGTTTGACGCACGCTTTTTGGGGACAATCGCAATCTTTCTTTTTTTTATCCGGACAGTCTGCCTGTTTTTTGCAGGTCGATTTGGGCGTGCAACATTCGCTTTTTGCTTTCTCTCTCTTTTCCGTCTGGGCGATGGCTCCGGTGGCGGTAATGCCGGCGAGGGCCATGCACATGAAAAATAATCTTTTTTTCATCTGTCATTCTTTTTTGAGTTACCTTGCAAATATCGTCGTTTACCGGTCGTCAACAACCCAATAGCTTCTAATTATCCCTAAATGCCTTTATGCAAAAGTTCTTTACGAAGTGTAAAAGATCTGTGGCGAAAACTGAAAAATTTCAGGTAAAACTTCCCGATAAAAAGAAGAAAACCGTATCTTCGTCATTCAAAAAGATGTAGCAAATGGAAACATGGCTGAGTCGGACGGTACAACTGTTGGGCGAAGAGAAGATGGAGCGGCTCCAACAGGCGTCGGTACTGGTTGCCGGAGTGGGAGGCGTTGGCGGTTATGCCGCCGAGCTGCTTGTCCGGGCCGGTGTCGGGAATTTGACGATTGTGGATGCCGATTCGGTTTCGCTCTCCAACATCAATCGGCAGTTGATAGCCTTGCACAGTACGGTCGGGAGGGACAAGGTAGAGGTCTTGGCTTCCCGTCTTAAAGCGATTAATCCGCAGCTCGGGTTGCAGACGCTCAAACTTTTTCTCGATGAGGAGGAGATTACCCGCATATTGACCCAATACCGTTTCGATTACATCGTAGATGCCATCGATACGTTGGCTCCCAAGGTGTCGTTGATCTGCACGGCCAAGCGGTTGAAACAGCAGATCATCTCGTCGATGGGTGCCGGAGGAAGGATCGACCCGACAAAGATTCAATATGCCGACATCTCCAAAACCTATCATTGCTCGCTGGCCAGGGCCGTACGCAGGCAGTTGCAGAAGCGGGGTATCAACAGCGGGGTCAAGGTAGTCTTTTCTACCGAACAGGTAAGACGCGAAGCCATTATCGCTACGGACGATGAACGGAACAAAAAATCGACCGTGGGTACCATTTCGTATCTTCCTCCCCTGTTCGGCTGCTTTTTGGCTGCCCACGTCATTCAAAAAATATCCGGACTATGATTGAGATAAAGAATATTTGTAAAAGTTTTGGCCCCTTGCAGGTACTCAAAGAGGTATCCACCACGATCAACCGGGGAGAGATTGTCTCCATTGTCGGGGCAAGCGGAGCCGGAAAGACCACCTTGTTACAGATTGTCGGGACGCTTGACAAGCCCGACTCCGGAGAGGTATTGTACGACCAGGTGGATGTTACCCGGTTATCCGAGAAGGAGGTGGCACTCTTTCGGAATAAGAATATCGGGTTCGTGTTTCAGTTCCACCAGTTGCTGCCGGAGTTCTCGGCATTGGAGAATGTGATGATTCCGGCTCTTATCGCCAAAGAAAAACCCGCTGATGCCGAAAAACGGGCCAAAGAGATACTCTCTTTCTTGAAACTGTCCGACCGGGAAAACCATAAACCGGCCCAGTTGTCCGGGGGCGAAAAGCAACGCATTGCCGTTGCCCGGGCATTGATCAACCGGCCCGCGGTAATCCTTGCCGACGAGCCGTCGGGGAGCCTCGATACCCAAAACAAACTGGAATTGCACCAGTTGTTCTTTGATTTGAGAAACGAGTTTAATCAGACGTTTGTCATCGTTACCCACGATGAGTCGCTCTCCCGGATGACCGATCGGGTAATTCACATGAAAGACGGTGTTATCTTGTAGCACGAAGTGAACATGAAACGGATGGGGGTTGTTTTGGTAGTGGTGCTGTTGTTGTCGTTCCTGTGGGGTGGCTGCGAAGAGGAGTTCCCGTACAATGAATGGGAGTACCAGATGGACTTGGCTACCTTTAAGACAACGCCAGAGCCGATGTTTGTATTGGATAACGGCGTGGAGTTGCTCCCCGAAAGTCGGTCGGCGGCACTCTCCGTGTTGTTGGAGGGCGACCGTTGCCTGTTGCTGTACGAATACACAGGCAACGACGTTGCGGAACAAAACCGGCGGGAAATAAAGATAAACAGCTATGCCCGGACATATTGCGACTCGGTATGCGCCATCTCGGAGCAGGAGTTGAGCCGGATGCCCGACGATCCCCTTGTCCTGACCAGCATCTGGCAGGAGGGCGATTTTGTCAATATCCGTTTAAGCCTCGATGTAAACCGTAACTTTCATACGGTAGGGCTGTTTTATATGCCTGAAATTTCGAACGATACGTTAAAGATGGAACTGAGGCATGACAAACGGGGAGACTCGCCGGGCTATCTTGAATCGGGCTATTTCTCGTACAGTATTGAACGGCAAAAGGAAAATTTCCGGGTGCTCTCCGTCCGGTTGAACAGCACCAATTACGGAGTCAGGAATTTTATTTTTCCCTTGAAATAACCTAAAAACATCATAATGTATATGGATAACAAACAACAAGAGATACAGGTGGAGTTGTCGCCCGAAGTGGCACAAGGCACCTATGCCAACCTGGTATTTGTGGCCCATTCGCAGTCGGACTTTGTCCTGGATTTTGCCCGCATCATTCCGGGTATGCCCAAGGCTCCGGTAAAATCGCGGGTAATATTGACGCCCGAGAATGCCAAACGGCTGTTGGCCGTGTTGAAAGACTCTATCGATAAGTACGAATCAATGTTTGGTCCCATTCAGGAGAATCGAAATCCGCAGGTTCCTCCCTTTTTTGGACCCAAAGGAAATGCATAAGAATATGAAAACATTTGTTGTAACCGATCCGCAGATCATCGAAGAGACCATCGCCAAAACCAAAATCTGTTTCTTGGGTATGGTGCAACCGGACGGGACGCCGTATGTCATACCGATGTGCTTCGGATTTCGGGATAACACGTTTTATTTCCATTCGGGAAATACGGGCAGCAAATTGGATATCCTTGCCCGGAATCCGCACGTGTGCATCTCGCTGAACAACGGCGAGTCGTTGATCTTCCAGCATCCCGATGTAGCGTGCAGTTACAGTATGGTATCGCACAGCATCGTGGCCCATGGCGAAGCCGTTTTTGTAGAAGACTTCGATGAAAAGAGAGAGGCACTGAACATCATCATGCAGCACTACACCGGAAGGTCGTTCAAATACGGTGTGCCGGCAGTCAATAATGTATCTATCTGGAAAGTAAAAGCCGAGAAGATTTGCTGCAAATCGTTTGGCAACCGGGCTAAACGTCGGTACGAATGAGCCGCAGGAATCTTGTTCGTACCAAAAAACTTGTTACCTTTGTGCTTCTGATTTCGAGAATGTAAAAATGATAACAGATGGCAACAGAAAATCCCTATAAGAACAAATTGACGGTCTATAATACGTTGCACCGCAAGAAAGAACTTTTTGTACCGATCCACCCCGACCGTGTGGGTATGTATGTGTGCGGTCCCACGGTATATGGCGATGGCCATTTGGGACATGCCCGTCCGGCCATCACGTTCGATCTGCTCTTCCGCTTTTTGCAGCATTTAGGATACAAAGTACGTTACGTTCGCAACATAACCGATGTGGGACATTTGGAACACGATGCCGACGAGGGTGAGGACAAGATTGCGAAAAAGGCCCGTCTGGAAGCCCTGGAACCGATGGAGGTGGTACAATACTACCTGAACCGTTACCACCGGGCGATGGAGCAGTTGAACGTACTTCCGCCCAGCATAGAGCCCCATGCTTCCGGTCATATCATCGAACAGATTGAATACATCAAACGGATACTGGATGCCGGATATGCCTATGTCAGCGAAGGATCGGTCTATTTCGATGTAGAAAAATACAACCGCGACTACCATTACGGGAAACTCTCCGGACGCAATATCGACGAGTTGTTCAATACCACCCGGGAACTCGACGGCCAACACGAAAAACGGAACAGCTTCGACTTTGCGTTGTGGAAGAAAGCTGCCCCCGAGCACATCATGCGCTGGCCTTCGCCATGGAGCGACGGATTCCCCGGATGGCACCTGGAATGTTCTACCATGGGGACGAAATACCTGGGAGAGGAGTTCGATATACACGGTGGCGGGATGGACCTGCTCTTCCCTCACCACGAGTGTGAAATCGCCCAATCGGTTGCCGCCACCGGCAAGGAGACCGTACACTATTGGATGCACAACAACATGATAACCATCAATGGTCAGAAGATGGGAAAATCGCTGGGTAACTTCATTACGCTCGACCAGTTCTTTACCGGCAACCATCCGTTGCTCTCGCAGGCGTTCTCGCCCATGACCATCCGCTTTTTTATCTTGCAGGCCCAGTATCGCAGTACGCTCGATTTCAGCAGCGAGGCGCTGTCGGCCTCCGAAAAGGCGTTGCAACGGTTGATGGATAGCTGGGCCAACTTGCAAAAGATAGAACCTTCGGCAGAATCTACCGTACAGTTGCAAGGGCTTCGGGAAAAATGTTACGAGGCCATGTGCGACGATCTGAACAGCCCGATTGTTATCTCGTTGCTTTTTGACGCCTCCAAGAGTATCAACGCTCTGCTGGATGGAAAAGCAACCATCTCGGCAGTCGATTTGGCCGAGTTGAAAGATACGTTCAAGGTATTTATGTTCGATATTTTAGGGCTCAAAGAGGAAGCCGCCGCGTCGGATTCGTCAGCGGTCGAACCCTACAAAAAGGCCGTAGAACTGTTGCTGGATATCCGGATGGAGGCCAAGGCCAAGAAAGACTGGGCTACCGCCGATTTTATCCGGAACAAACTGTCGGAAATAGGTTTTGACATCAAAGATACCAAAGAGGGCTTTGAGTGGAAATTGAAATAGATTATGACGATTAACGAACAACAAGACGAATTCATAGCCGATTTTTCGGCCATAGATGATTGGATGGACCGGTACAGCCTGATTATCGAAATGGGCAATGCCGCCGAAAGTCTGGACGATGCCTACAAGACAGACTCGAACCTGATAGAGGGATGTCAGAGCCGGGTGTGGTTGCAGGCCGATTATGAAGGGGGCAAGGTAGAGTTCCGGGCCGATAGCGATGCAATTATTGTCAAGGGGCTGGTGACGATGCTGGTAAAGGTGTTGTCGGGCCATACCCCGGACGAGATACTGGGCGCCGACCTCTATTTTATAGACCGGATCGGGTTGACCGAGCACCTTTCGCCCACACGGTCTAACGGGTTGCTTTCGATGGTAAAGCAGATGCGCCTCTATGCCCTGGCCTTTAAGACCAAAGAAGAGTCGAAACATTGATCTTATAAAAAATATCCCGACGCAATCGTCGGGATATTTTTTTATGTCTCGGCAGATAGCCGGAATAAACTTTCCTGAAAAAAACAGATTTATTCAGTTGGAATCTTGTTCCCGGAACCCCTCGATTGGGTTGACCGGAAGCCCTCTTTGTATCTGCATTAAAAGAGAGATAGTTGCCGCTCTACCAGTTGGAACGACATCCGGTGGAAAGGCGAAGCCCCGTATTGTTTAATCGCCTCCCGGTGTGCCCGGGTAGGGTATCCCTTGTTTTTGTCCCATCCGTAAACCGGGAACTGGGCATGTAGCCGGTTCATGTAGTCGTCGCGGTAAGTCTTGGCCAGGATGGAGGCCGCTGCAATGGAGAGAAACTTGCCGTCGCCTTTAATAATACACGTATGCCCAATACCCGGATAGGCGTTGAACCGGTTTCCGTCAATAAGCAGGTGTTGCGGGAGCGTGCCCAGTTGTTTGATGGCCCGGTGCATGGCCAGGAACGAGGCGTTCAGGATATTGATCTGATCTATTTCCTGAGGCGAAACCGCACCGACGGCCCAAGCGATGGCCGATTGTTCGATGAGGGGACGCAAAGCATACCGTTGTCGTTCGCTCAGCTGTTTGGAATCGTTCAGTGCGGGGCAGGAAAAATCGGTAGGCAGAATGACGGCTGCGGCAAAAACGGCTCCTGCCAGACACCCTCTTCCGGCTTCGTCGCATCCGGCCTCCACCCGACCGGCAACCAGTGCCGGAGATAAGCACGCGCTTTTTTTCATATGGCATACGAATAAAAAAGTCGAAATAAAATAAAGATTGTCGAACAAAAATACACCATTCGACGTTATTATTACAAAAGCGCCCGGAGAAATATTTCTTAGATGCCCGGATTTCTGGCCGGTAAGCGTATGGAAAATTCGGGTATGCTTTTTGTACATCGAATACGACATTCGGAAGTGCTCCGAATATAATAAATAGGTATAAGAGCATGAAGTGTTGTAAGAGATGTGCTTCGGATTGATTCTTAATGATTTTGTGTTTGTTTCTGCCGCGATGGTAGGTTGATAAGGTTGTTGTTTATTTTGATTGAATGTTTGTGTGAGAAAGGAGAAGTCCATAAGGGCTTTTCCTTTTTTCTCTTATGTATGGCAATCGCTGTTAAAAAAAAGAGGATTGTTCTGCCGGATTAAAAAAAAGTCGCTAAAATATTTGTATTTCATTTGGTTACTAACAATTTAGTCATTATCTTTGCAACGTTTTTGACGAAAAAGGAACCTGAATTTCCATTTAATAGATTGATTATGTGGGAGTATTGGGTGGTTTTGGCGTCTGTAATAAATGTAGAAAACCAATCATTAAAAAAGTAAAAAGTTCTAAAAAATGCCTACAATTCAGCAATTAGTAAGAAAAGGACGGGTTTGCTTGGAAGATAAGAGTAAATCTCCCGCGCTGGGTTCATGTCCCCAAAGACGTGGCGTTTGCGTGAGAGTATATACCACTACTCCGAAAAAACCGAACTCTGCGATGCGTAAAGTAGCAAGGGTACGTTTAACAAATGGTAAAGAGGTGAACTCTTACATTCCGGGAGAAGGTCACAATTTGCAGGAACACTCTATCGTGTTGGTAAGAGGCGGTCGTGTAAAAGACCTTCCGGGTGTACGCTACCACATTGTACGCGGAACATTGGATACCGCAGGCGTAAACGGCCGTACGCAACGTCGCTCGAAATATGGAGCCAAACGTCCCAAAGCAGGTCAGGCTGCTGCAAAAGGTAAAAAATAAAAACCCTTCCTGAACAAGAGAATTTTAAATTAGTTCTAAGCTAGTTTGAGTTTATTGGATAGGCTGATTAGGTTGAGTAAATAAGGCCGGCGGGCCTTGTTGAAGATGTAAAAAGCAACCAAAAACAAGAACACAATTTTTTGTAAAAATGAGAAAAGCAAAACCAAAGAAACGGGTAATCCTCCCGGATCCTGTTTTCAGTGATGTAAAGGTTACCAAATTTGTTAACCACTTGATGTACGACGGCAAGAAAAGTATTGCCTACTCTATTTTCTACTCAGCTTTGGAGGCCGTGAAGGCTAAGATGGCCAATGAGGAAAAATCTTCACTTGAAATTTGGAAAAAGGCGTTGGAAAACATTACGCCGCAAGTAGAAGTCAAATCTCGTCGTGTGGGTGGAGCCACTTTTCAAGTTCCTACCGAAATCCGCCCCGATCGCAAAGAATCCATTTCGATGAAAAACCTAATATCGTATGCCCGCAAAAGAGGTGGAAAATCCATGTCTGATAAGCTGGCAGCAGAGATTATCGACGCATTCAACGAACAAGGTGGTGCGTTCAAAAGAAAAGAAGATATGCACAAGATGGCAGAAGCCAACCGTGCATTTGCTCATTTTAGATTTTAATCGAACCCTAAATTAAGAGAAGTAAAGATGGCTAAATCATCAGACGAACAATTAAAATATACCAGAAACATCGGTATCATGGCGCATATCGATGCGGGAAAGACTACGACCTCTGAACGTATTCTTTTCTATACCGGTTTGACTCATAAAATCGGGGAAGTGCACGATGGTGCCGCTACGATGGACTGGATGGAACAAGAACAAGAACGTGGTATAACCATTACCTCGGCTGCAACCACTACGTGGTGGAATTACGGGAATGAAAAATTCAAAATCAATTTGATTGACACCCCGGGGCACGTGGACTTTACGGCAGAAGTAGAACGCTCCTTGCGTATCTTGGATGGGGCGATCGCTACGTTCTGTGCTGTTGGAGGTGTAGAACCCCAGAGTGAAACCGTATGGCGTCAGGCTGATAAATACAACGTTCCCCGTGTAGGTTACGTTAATAAGATGGACCGCTCGGGAGCAAACTTCTTTGAAGTTGTCCGCCAGTTAAAAGAGGTGTTGGGAGCCAATCCCTGTCCCATCCAAGTGCCTATCGGTGCAGAAGAGACATTCAAAGGGGTCGTTGACCTGATTAAAATGAAAGCTATTTTCTGGCACGATGAAACCATGGGTGCTGATTATAGCGTCGAAGATATTCCGGCCAACCTGTTGGATGAATGCCAGGAATGGAGAGATAAAATGATGGAAAAGATCGTCGAATGCGATGATTCTTTGATGGAAAAATATTTTGAAGATCCTGATTCCATTACGGAAGAAGAGTTGAAGGCTGCCCTGCGAAAGGGGACGATTGCTATGCAAATTGTTCCGATGTTGTGCGGATCATCTTTCAAGAATAAAGGTGTACAGACTCTGTTGGATGCCGTTTGCGCTTATTTGCCCAGCCCGGTAGATACTCCCGCCGTGATAGGCCATCTGCCCGGAGATCCGGATACGGAAGTAAAAAGACATCCCTCTTCCAGTGAACCTTTGGCTGCTTTGGCCTTTAAAATCGCAGTTGACCCGTATGTGGGACGTCTCTGTTTCTTCCGCGTCTATTCAGGCGATTTGGAAGCCGGTTCATACGTGTTGAATACCCGTTCAGGCAAAAAGGAACGTGTATCACGTCTATTCCAGATGCACTCCAACAAACAG
>DVNA01000036.1 GCA_018714665.1 Candidatus Gallibacteroides avistercoris
TAACCCTTGGTGGTTAAATAGGCAACGCCCGGATATCCGGGCGTTGCCTATTTAACCACCAAGGGTTAAAATAAGCACATTTAAACGATTAGATACTATCACACCATGAGGTCTGCACATTCCCCTGAACCCCTTAATACAAGAAATCCAAACAAGAAAGGTTTACATCATATATCGAAAGACGATTCCCCTTTCTTTTTCAAGGCAATCAACCTCTTACCGCCTTTACACACCCATATCTTTACGATGAAAATTCACCGGGCAACCCGCCCAAAATATAAAAAAAAGGGTTAATTTTGCGCCGCATAAAGAAATAAAACAACCATGACCCAAAATAAAGTTAGAGTTCGTTTTGCTCCCAGTCCTACGGGAGCACTGCATATCGGAGGTGTCCGTACGGCACTTTACAATTATTTGTTTGCCAAACAACAGGGAGGCGAGATGATATTACGCATCGAAGATACCGACTCCCAACGATTCGTTCCCGGAGCAGAACAGTACATCATCGAGTCTCTCCAATGGCTGGGAATCCGTTTCGACGAAGGCGTCGGACATGGCGGACCTCACGCTCCGTACCGGCAATCGGAAAGAAAAGAGATTTATAAGAAATATGTAGATTACCTGTTGAAAAACGGATTGGCATACATCGCGTTCGACACCCCCCAGGAGTTGGAAGCCCAACGAAAAGCCATCCCCAACTTCCAATACGACGCATCCACCCGTATGCAGATGCGCAATTCGCTGACATTGCCCCAAACAGAAGTGGAAGAGTTGATCGCTTCCGGCACTCAGTACGTGGTACGCATCAAGATAGAGCCGGGCGAAGAGATTGTAGTAAACGACCTCATCCGGGGAGAGGTATCCATCTCCTCCTCCATCCTCGACGACAAAGTATTATACAAGTCGGCCGACCAACTGCCCACCTATCACCTGGCCAACATCGTCGATGACCACCTGATGGAGGTTACCCACGTCATCCGGGGTGAAGAGTGGCTGCCGTCGGCTCCGTTGCACGTATTGCTGTACCGCTATCTGGGATGGAGCGATACCATGCCACGTTTTGCGCACCTGCCCTTGTTGCTCAAACCCGAAGGGAACGGAAAACTCAGCAAACGGGACGGCGACCGGTTGGGATTCCCGGTATTTCCATTGGAATGGAAAGACCCGAAAACGGGCGAAATATCCTCCGGATACCGCGAATCGGGTTATCTACCAGAGGCTGTTGTCAATTTTCTGGCTCTGTTGGGATGGAACCCGGGCAACGACCAGGAGATACTATCCATGGAGGAACTGACACAGCTCTTCTCGCTCGAAAAATGCAGCAAAAGCGGAGCGAAATTCGACTATGAAAAAGGGAAATGGTTCAACCATAAATATATTCAACAAAAGGACAATGCTGAAATTGCTTCGCTGTTCATGCCCCAGCTGGAAGCATACGGCATACAATCGGACCTGCAATACGTTACCCGGGTAGTTGCTCTGGTAAAAGAACGCATCAACTTCATCAAAGAGTTGTGGGGACAAGCTTCGTTCTTTTTCAAAGCACCGGAAACATACGACGAGAAAACCGTCAAGAAACGCTGGAAGGAGGATTCCGCACAGCGCCTTTCCGAACTGATTGGCGTATTACAAGACATAACTGATTTCCATTCGGAAAACACCGAAAATATCGTAAAGGCTTGGATTGAAAGCAACGGATACCACCTGGGAAACATCATGAACGCATTCCGGCTGGCCGTCGTGGGAGAATCGAAAGGCCCCCATATGTTCGACATAACTGAATTGTTGGGTAAGGAAGAAACCATACGTCGTATCCAAAAAGCCATCAACACACTCTCATGAAAAAGACGGGCCGGCACATAACGGTTTTGGCTGTATTGCTGCTCGGGACAATCCCCGTACTGAAAGCCCAGAATCTGCTTTGGAAAGTAGATATGACCGGCTTCTTCGACAACCGCGAATACAAGTCGCCGTATCAAACCTCCCAGACTTTTTTCGGTACACGCTTGTCTCCCGAAATCGGATTGGGGATAGACAAAGACCGACACCGCATCATGGTCGGAGGTTCGTGGATACAATCTTTCGGATCGCCGTTGAAAGATTCGGAATTCAAACCGACCGTTTATTATCAGTACAGCGGAAGGAACGGATTCAGCATGAATGTCGGCTCTTTTGCCCGTACGCACCTGATCGAATCATTGCCGGCCATCCTGTTGTACGACTCCCTGACCTATTTCCGTCCGAATATCGAGGGAGTTTTATTCCAATATCAACGGGACAGAGGGTACGGCGAGGTTTTTATCGACTGGCGCCGCAAACAGACCGAACAAGAGCGCGAAGCCTTTTTAATCTCGGCCAGCGGTCGGTGGATGCCGGGTATATTTTTTGCCGGTGGCCATGCGGTAATGAATCACCTGGCGCGCCCCAAAAACTCGCCGGATGACATTTCGGTAGTCGATGACATCCTGTTTAACCCCTATGTAGGTATCGATCTGAGAAATAGGCTGCCCTTGGACGATTTCTCCCTGCAAGTCGGATACGTAATCAGCTTGGAACGCATCCGAAGCATCGGGACATGGCACCGACCTCAGGGGATGTTGGCCCAGCTATCGGCCGAATGGCGCTTTATCGGGCTGAACAATATCCTGTACATCGGCGATAACCAACAGCCCTTCTATCCGCAATTCGGATCGCTCCTCAACCAGGGAGACCCGTTCTACCAATCTACCCGCTACAACCGGACAGACCTCTACGCATACCTGTTCCGCAACAGGTGGGTAAACTGCTTCTTCTCGCTGAACTTCCATTACTCGAAAGAATCGTTCGATACGCAACAACAGTTCATCTTGCGCTTCGACATAGACAATTATTATAAAAAACCTTCTCGTCGTCCCCTCAAACGGTCTCTTCTGAAAGATTTATTTTGATACAAACGGCTAACGGTTTTCTAAGAAAATGAATGAGATATATAACTTTGGGATAAATTGCTACCAGTATCTGGTCAGCCTGGCAGCAATGAAAAACAGAAAAGCCCGTCTATTAAAAGAGGGACAGAAAACAATTTTCGACTACCTGGACAAGACAATCGTCTCCGGAGAGAGATACGTGTGGTTCCACGCTTCGTCGTTGGGGGAATTCGAGCAGGGGCGGCCCTTGATAGAGGCGTTGAAACAACAACGCCCGGAACAAAAAATCATCGTTACCTTTTTCTCCCCATCAGGATACGAGGTGCGAAAAAACTACGACCGGGCCGATGCCATCTGTTACCTGCCTTTCGACAAACCAGCCCTGGTAAAACGTTTTTTAGACACGGTCAATCCCTCCATAGCCATCTTCATCAAGTACGAGTTCTGGGCCAACTACCTGACAGAGCTCTCCAACCGTCAGATACCGACCTACATCGTATCGGCCATCTTCCGAAAAAGCCAACTGTTCTTCAAACCTTTCGGAGGATTCTACCGGACATTATTAACCTGCTTCGACCAGCTGTACGTCCAGGACAAAAACTCCCAATCGCTGCTCTCTTCTATCGGAATCGACCAGGTAACCGTATGCGGAGATACCCGTTTCGACCGGGTACTGGATATTGCCCGGCAAGCCAAAAAGCTGCCGCTGGCCGAACAGTTCGTACAACACGCAGAAAAGACGCTGGTTGCCGGCAGTTCCTGGTCCAAAGACGAAGATATTTTTATCGAATATTTCAACCGCCATCCGGAGCTGAAACTGATTATCGCCCCCCATGTTATCGACGAAGGGCATTTGAAAGAGATTGAATCGAAACTGAAACGCCCTCATCTGCGTTACACACAGGCCTCGCCCGAAAACATCGCACAGGCCGAATGTCTCATCATCGACTGTTTCGGTCTGCTCTCCTCGCTGTACAGATATGGCCAGATTGCCTATGTCGGAGGCGGGTTCGGCGTCGGTATCCACAACGTTCCCGAAGCGGCCGTATATGGCATACCGGTTATTTTCGGGCCGAATTACCACAAATTCAAAGAGGCTTGCGACCTGATAAAATGCGGCGGAGCGTTCTCCATAACCGGGCCGGATGCATTTGAAACCATCATGGAAAGATTGGTCTCCTCCTCCGGATTCAGGGAGAACTCAGGCAAGGCGGCACAACGATACATTGCCGACAACAGCGGTGCTTCAAAAGTTATCTTGAAAGATATTTTCGGGATTGACCTACACTAAGAGACCGAGACCTTGACGGCATTGCCGTTTTTTACAAACACCAACGTATTCTCTTTCAACGTGTAGTTTTGAAAATCGATCACCCAGTTAGGGTCGAAATATTGTCCGTTGACCCGAACCTCGAAATGCAAATGCTCGGTAGTTGCCCGACCGGTCCGACCGGTCAAGGCAATGGGATCGCCGGCAGAGACATACTCGCCCACCTTTACCAGGTTTTTCACATTATGGCTATATACGGTTTCAAAACCGGACCGATGCCTCACCACGATTACATTCCCGTAGGCGCCGTAACGCTTGGACATCCGTACCACTCCGGCAAAGGCTGCCACAATGGTATCATTGGCCCGTGTTTTCAAGTCGATTCCCGTATGCATCCGTCCGCTTCTTCTGCCGTAAGGAGAAATCACCTTGGCACCGGGCAAGGGAAAGGCGTAACCTGCCTCTCTCCCAAAAACAGGCAACTCCACCACCAAACGGGAATTTCGGTCGAACAGCCCCTTATGTTTTGAACTGACATAGGCCGTTTCACTGGCTGAAAAGGTTTCGGGAATAACAATCCTCGCTTCGATGTCGCGTACCGGCCGGTACGGAAAGGTTACCGTATATACCGGAAGAGTCGGTTGATAGGTGGGTAACGGATCTATTTTAGCCAACGGATCATCCCACAAAGGAGGAGCAGATACGGTTTTCTTCGTGCCGCATCCTAAAAACAGGAACGGTAGAATCAGCAGAAACGGGCCAAGCAGGTTATATCGACACATATTTTTCAGGTTAGGAGGATGCTTCAAAGTTAACAAAAAAGCGTTTGCCGAGGAGAAACAACCGGAAAAGCCATCCCGGTTTCAGGAAACGCACCAAATAAAAAAGGATATCCTGGGTTACCGATATCCTTCTTTATTTAGTAAGAAAAAATACTAAAATTAGGCTTTCTTGCTGTTGTATTCGTCCGAAACAGTCAGTTTCTTTCTACCTTTTGCACGACGGGCAGCCAATACGCGGCGACCGTTTGCAGTAGCCATTCTTTCACGGAATCCGTGTTTGTTTTTTCTCTTTCTGTTAGAGGGTTGGAATGTTCTTTTCATCGTATATACTCGTTTTATGTTATTACTCTTACCTTTCGGAATCGAGTCGCAAAATTAGTTACTTTTCTGAAATAAACAAAGGGATAACTCTTTTTTAGCAATTTCTTTTTGCGGTTTTTACTGATTTACATTACTTTTGCACCCGTAAAGATGAATCATTCATAAAAACAATTACACATAAATTCACAGTAATATGATTAATGCACAAGACATTAAGATCGGAACAGCTATCCGTATGGACGGAAAACTCTATTTCTGCATCGACTTCCTGCACGTAAAACCGGGTAAAGGAAATACTTTTATGCGTACCAAACTGAAAGATGTGGTAAACGGCTATGTATTGGAGCGTCGTTTCAACATCGGTGAAAAATTAGAAGATGTGCGCGTAGAACGCCGTCCTTATCAATACCTGTACAAAGAGGGTGATGATTACATCTTCATGAACCAGGAAACCTTTGAACAACACCCCATCGCCCACGACCAGATTACCGGAGTAAACTTCCTGAAAGAGGGAATGGTGGTGGATGTGGTATCGGATGCCTCTTCCGAAACCATCCTGTTTGCCGAACTGCCGGTGAAAGTACAGCTGGCCGTTACCTATACAGAACCGGGATTAAAAGGCGATACCGCTACCAATACCCTGAAACCGGCAACGGTTGAAACGGGAGCTGAGGTACGCGTTCCGCTGTTCATCAACGAAGGCGAAACCATCGAAATCGATACCCGCGACGGTTCGTACTTAGGCAGAGTGAAGGCTTAACACGCTTGAACAGACATAAAACATAAAAGAGATGTCCCTCCCCGGGGCATCTCTTTGTTTTTCTAATCTGAGGAACAACAAGAGACAAGGTGGATAATACCCCTCCTACCGGAATTACTTCGACGGTTTTTCCCGGAGCGTTCCGCCTTCGTTGTATCGCTGGTTGTTGGGCAACCCGGGCTTTCCGGTTCCCTGTTGCAACAACGGCAACATCTCGTCCCAATATTGCGGATATATGTCCCGGGGAGAAGCGTTGTGTTTCTTACAGAGATAGGCCGCCATACCTACCACTTCGCCCATCATGCCTGTCGTTCGCATTACCCGGACAGTACCCAGCGCCGTATGCGATACGCTGATGTTGCGTCCGGCCATAAACAGGTTTTCGATGTTGCGGGAATACAGACACCGATACGGTATGGGATAGGGATATATGTTAGTCTGTTTGGATATTGCCTTGAATTCCCTACCGGGGAAATTCCTGGAATTGATTGGATCGGGATCATGCAAATCGATGCTCCACGTGGTAGAGGCGGTTCCATCTTCGTATTCAATGTAGTTCCGGATATCGTTCTCTGTAAGGATATAATCGCCCAACAACCTTCGAGATTCCCGTTTCCCCGAGATATAGGCAACCCAGGCAAGCCGGCGATTTCGGTACGCAGGGTCTCCTGACTCATTTTTCAGGTATGACCAATTAGAGAAAACCACCAACAAGCCATAATCCCGTATCTGTTCAAACTCGGTTATTTGATTCCGATTCATACCGGTTTCCCAGGTCCACTCTCCTTTGGTAACCTTTTCGGCATTTTGAGCGTTAAAATCGATGCCATAACAGAATTCCGGGAATCGACTCGCATCGGCACTCTCTTCCGAATACCATTGAACGGAAGCGCCCATGGTCATGCTGTCGGCCTTTTCAGGAGCAGTAGGTTCTCCATACTGGTCGCGGCTTTCGCGACCCATGGCATAGTCAGCCCCGGACAATACACCGACCGTTCCATCTCCTGTACAATCGACAAAGAGAGGTGCCGATACCAAAATTTCCCGGGAACTCTCGATATGACGGGCAATTACTCCGGTAATACGGTTCTTCTTCGTCTTTGTCTTGACAACCCGATAATTGGGGAAAAGAGTGATATTCTTTTCTGCCGCTACGAAAGCCGCTTTTTTATCATCTTCATAATAGGATGCCGGCTGGGCATTTCCTCCCCGTTCCGGGCCGAACTCTTTAATCAGATTTCCCAACTGGTCGTAGGGTTGGGCTTCGATACGGCCACCCAAATGTACCCGAATCTCCGAGCTGTTATTTCCTCCCAACACCGGACGGTCGTTTATCAGGGCAACCTGCAACCCCAACCGTGCGGCCGATACCGCTGCACAAATACCGGCGATACCGCCTCCGGTTACCACCAAATCGAAATTCCCTACTTTTTGAGGCTTTTTCAACCCCAGGCATTTACGTCGAAACGACTCCAAAGCAGCACCATCCGTCGGCGGGACAAAAGAGGCATCGGTCGTAAACAGCAACGCATCGCATCGGCCGTTAAAGCCGGTCAGGTCGTGTAGTTGTACGGTATTGCGTTTTTGGGTAATCTCGACAGTTCCTACCTTTTGCCACTCCCATCGATTCCCTGTTATCCCCACGGTATCGGGCAACGTCTTGCCATTCACCGATACGGTGAATGCCCCAGGCCCTTTTCCGGAGAACCAGGGAGAGGTCCAGTTATAGGTCCTGACATATACCTGGTATTTCCCCTGTTTGGGAAAATCCACGTCGGTAACGGCATCCTCTACCGGCACGCCCAATCCGTGCGCCATCAAATAGGAGGAGCCCATGATATCCATAAACTGCTGATCGACTACCCATCCTCCTTTTCGGACAAAATTCTCCGCCTCTACCCAAACGTGTGTGGCTCGGGCAGAAAACGAAACTGCAAACAATACAAACAAGAAAAATAAACGGATACTTCTTTTCATTTATGTCGGTTTAGGATTTATATATTCGGCTACTACGGTGGGGAAATCGACCGAAAAGAGATGTTCTTTTCCTCCTTTTTCACGAACCAATAAATTGGATATACTCTCGGGGATAGCCTCCTCTATCTGTAAACGCAAGATAAAGAAACGCAACGGCTCTTCGCGCAGATGGCGGGCGATGAAACACAACCGCTGGTTGGTCAGAAAAAGAGTACCGGACACCCACTTGTCGGCACAATAGCAACGGGCGTCAAACCCTTTTTCCATCACCTCGTCGGGCAGCAATGTGGGGACAACCTGTTCTTCCTCCTGAGTTTTCACCCGACTCATGAAATAATTGGCTGCAATAAGCAAAATCACAAACAAAAGCGCCTCGGAGATTTCTTCAATGCCTAATTTACCCACGGTAATGACAGAAACAAGGATATAGGCAACACCGATAGCCAAGGCTATCAAAAGATTTTTTTTGGTCGATTTTTTCATGTCCTGATTCAATTTAGCGCAAGATAGCGAATATTTCACTCCGAATAAACAAATATTTAATATATTTGCATGACACGATTAAAAACACGCCCTTGGAACTATATTTTTCTATCATCATACCGGTGTATAACCGACCGGACGAAGTGGGGGAACTGTTGGAGAGCCTGGCTTCGCAAACCGACAAAAACTTTGAAGTCATACTGGTAGAGGACGGGTCCACGCAACGATGCGATACCGTTGCCCACCAATACGCCGACCGAGTAAATATCCGTTACTATTTTAAAGAGAACTCGGGACGCAGCCAAACCCGAAATTACGGAATGGAACGCGCGTCGGGCAATTATCTGCTGTTTTTCGATTCCGACTGCATCCTGCCCCCATTCTATTTTGAACGGCTAAATTCGGCGCTGACACAGCATTATGTAGATTGTTTCGGAGGACCGGACAAAGCTCACGAATCATTTACCGACCTGCAAAAGGCCATCAGTTACTCCATGACCTCCTTCTTTACGACCGGAGGGATCCGGGGAGGGAAACGGGGGCTGGAAAAGTTCTCACCACGGACCTTTAACATGGGTTTTTCGCGACAAGTGTATGAACAGGTGGGAGGATTTAAAGATATGTTCGGCGAGGACATCGATTTAAGTACCCGCATCCGTCGGGCCGGATTTTCCATCTCGTTGATTCGCGAGGTTTTCGTGTACCACAAACGCCGCGTCAGTTTCCGGTCGTTTTTCAAACAGGTAAAGGTCTTTGGCATGGCCCGTGTGGCACTCTATCAGCTGCATCCCGGCAGCCTGAAAATAGTACACCTGTTGCCGGCGGCTTTTGTCATCGGATGTGCTCTCCTGCTCGTGGCTTCGCTTTTTTGCCCGTACGCAGGATTGCCTATTCTCTTGTGGGCGGGGTTGTTGTTCTCCGAATCGCTTGTCAAAAACAAAAGCATCCACATCGCTTTTTTGTCGGTCATAGCCGGATTTATACAACTCTTCGGATACGGAATCGGATTTATCAAAGCCTTTACGGAAAAGATCATCCTGCACAAGCAGATTGACACGGAACAGGAACTCAACAAACACTACAAAAAGACAAAATAGGGAAAAGATTACACTACATCGGAGGGCTCAAAGATGTCAAGTGTGAGTTGCCCCGTTTCATCCAAAACGGCAAAGGAGAAATAGTTTATCCAGTCGCCCAAGATGATAACGCGACTATCCTTGCGCAACATCAAATCGAGCATGATGTGGCGATGCCCGAAGATAAAGTAATTGATCGGTTCTTTCTCCAAATACTGTTTGGCATATTGTACCAGAAATTCCGACTGTTCTCCCTTATAATCCTCTTCCAACGAATTGGAACGGCTGTGGGACGACCAGCGGTGGGCAAAAGAGACAGTCCACCGCGGATGCACGGCGGCAAAAAGCCATTGGCAGAAACGGCTGTGAAAAATCGTCTGCATCAACTGCATCGAAAAGGGAAGACACACCCCCGGCAAGACGTCGCCATGGGCCAGGAACAGACGTTTCCCGGCCAACGTGCAAACCAAGGCCTCTTTATGCAGGATGATACCCAACTCATCGGGGAGATAATCGAATATCCAAATATCGTGGTTACCGATAAACCAGTGTACCTCGACACCGTTATCGGTAAGCTCGGCTATCTTGCCGAAGAAACGGGCAAATCCACGGGGAACAACCGTTTTATACTCATACCAGAAATCCAATACATCTCCCAACAGATAGATGGCCGAGGCTTCATCTTTGACCGAATCGAGCCAACGGACAACACGTTTCTCGGTTTCGCGCGGATTTTTCAACGTACGTGCCCCCAGGTGCATATCTGAAAGGAAATATATTTTTTTCATCTCTGCCTTTTATAAAAATCCCAACTCCAATTTAGCCTCTTCGCTCATCATATCCTTGTCCCACTCGGGTTCAAACACCAATTGTACATCTACGTTTTTCACCTCGTCGATGCTCTCTATCTTCATGCGGATATCCTCTACGATAAAGTCGGCCGCCGGACAATTCGGGGCCGTAAGCGTCATTTCTATCTTTACATTGTTATCGTCATCCACATCCACCTTGTATATAAGTCCCAGATCGTAGACATTCACCGGTATTTCCGGGTCGTAAACGGTTTTCAACAGCCGGACAATCTTCTCTTCGACAGACAGCAATTCGTTTTCCATATACGTTATTTTTTGCAAAGTTACACAAATTCGGCATGATCTACAATTTTCCCTCGTCGACATAACTGTAATAGGCGTGCTCGCAAACAATCAGGTGATCGAGCATCTTGATGCCCATCAACTCGGACGAATAGCGAAGCCGTTCGGTAAGCCGGTCGTCTTCGCCGCTGGGGTTCAGGCTGCCCGACGGGTGGTTATGACACAGTACGATCCCCGAAGCCAGTTGCTCAATGGCCGGTTTAAGAATCAAGCGCACATCCACGTATGTAGCCGACACGCCTCCCTGGCTGATCCGGAGCTTGTTAATCACCCGGTTTTGCGTATTCAGCAACAATATCCAGAACTCTTCGTAAGGCAAATCAACCAACAACGGATAAAAAATACGAAAAATATCGTTGCTGCACACAACGCGCGGACGATCCTCCGACGAGCCCTCCTCCTTACGCCTGCGACCCAACTCCAAAGCGGCTATAATGCTGATCGCTTTCGCCTCTCCTATTCCATAAAACATCGAAATAAAATCGGAAACCGAATATTTTCCCAAACGGTTCAAATCATTATCCGCGCTGTTCAAAATCCGTTGCGAGAGTTCCACCGCCGTCTCGTTCCGATTGCCCGAACCGATTAAGATAGCAATCAGTTCAGCCGTACTCAATGCGCGAATACCTTGCGACAACATCTTCTCCCGGGGACGGTCTTCCAATGCCAGCTCCGTAATTGTCAATTTTTGCTTTACCATAAATATTCTTTCCTGTTTCCTGAAACGACAGAATAGACGAAAATAGTGAATCCGAAGATTTCATACAAGAGAGAAACGTTTTTTATTCCTTATTGCCATTTAACCGGAGCAAAAAACAAGAGGCAACAACCATTTTCAGAACAAATTACGTTGTATAAATAAAGCAAAAATACGATATTTGTAACAAAATGTCAGGCAATGGTATCTCCTGATACAACCATGCCGACATTAGCCACTTATTAACAAGCAATTAACCCTGTCTATGAAAAAGAAAAACACCGTTCTGCTATTACTATTAGGACTATTCTGTGCCTGCCAACAAGCAGAAGAGAATACCGAAAAATTAACAATTATTCCTTTTAACAAGGTTAAGATTACCGATACATTCTGGTACAACCGGATGAAAATCCAAAAAGAGACCCTCGTGCCGTTTTCATTGGAAAAAACCAAACCGGCCGTCGATAATCTTCGTAAAACAGGGAATTTTCTAAAAGGAATAAAAGACGAGCTGCCTTTTGTGCACCGCTTTATTGCCTCCGACCTCTACAAGGTGATGGAAGGAGCCGCCTACCTGCTGATGCTGGAACCGGACCCGGCACTGGAAGCCCGGATGGACAGCATTATCGATATCATTGCCGATGCCCAACAGGCCGACGGCTACCACTACGAATCGCACATTACCGGGGTAAGCAAATACGACATAGAGGGAATGGGCCCCCGCCCCTACTCCCATGTGGTACACAGCCACGAACTCTACAACATGGGACACATGTACGAAGCGGCCATCGCCTATTACCAGGCTACCGGCAAGGACAAATGGTTGAAAGTGGCCGAAAAAAACGCGCGGCACATCCAAAAGGTGTTTTTTGAGGGAGACCCGAACTACAACGATGGCAAGCCGGTTAACCAGGCCCCGGGACACGAGGAGATCGAACTGGCGTTGGTAAAACTGTACCGGGTTACCGGCGACACGCTCTACCTGAACATGGCCAAACGTTTCATCGACATACGGGGAGTAACCTACCGTCCGGAAGGAGGGGGCGTCATGGAAGCCCGCTACGCGCAACAACACCTGCCTGTACGCGAACAGACTACGGCCGAAGGGCACGCCGTACGTGCCACATACCTCTACTCGGCCATGGCCGACATATCGGCACAAACCGGCGACAAGACCCTACAACCAGCCCTGAAAAGCATCTGGCACAACATTGTAGATACCCGGATGCACATTACCGGAGGATTGGGATCGGTCAAAAACATCGAGGCTATCGGCCCTGAATACCAGCTTCCCAACAAAGATACCTACGATGAAACCTGTGCTGCCGTAGGGAACGTATTTTTCAACTACCGGATGTTCCTTCTGGAAAAAGATGCCAAATACATAGACGTGGCCGAGGTAGCCTTGTTCAACAACGTTCTGGCCGGTGTCAATCTGGAAGGAAACCGTTTTTTCTATGTCAATCCATTGGAGGCCGACGGCATCACCCCGTTCAACCACGGAACTCCGGGACGGGCACCCTGGTTCGGAACCGCCTGTTGCCCGTCCAATCTGGCACGGCTCATTCCCCAGATTTCCGGCATGATGTACGCCCATACCTCCAACGAAATCTATTGCACACTTTATACGGGCAACCAAACCGAGATTCCTCTGGCAGACGGAAAAGTAACAATACAGCAAACGTCTGAATACCCTTTCGGCGAGACGGTTCAGATAGCGCTGACACCCGAACACGACGGGCAAAAGTTTGACCTGAAAATGCGGATTCCTACCTGGACGGGCGATCAGTTCGTTCCGGGTGAACTATATCATTTCACCCAACCGGCACAGCAGAAACCCACCCTGAAAGTCAACGGGAAACCAACCAAGCTGTCCGTACATAAAGGGTTTGCCACTATTTCCCGAAGATGGTCGGCCGGAGATGTAGTAGAGCTGACACTGCCCATGCCCATACGATACTCGAAAGCTATCGATCAGGTGGCCGACGACCGGGGGAAGATTTGCCTCTCCAAAGGCCCTGTCCTCTATTGTGCCGAAGAGTTCGGGAACGAGGCCCAAATGCTGAACCTCTCCATTCCGGAAAACAATCCGGCACAAGATGCCGGATTATCCACCGACGAACGGATCAAAAACATCCCGCTGATCAAGGTCCAGGCCATCGAAAAGATGAAAGAGGGAGAACGGGAAGTATCCCTCTCGCTTCTACCCTACTTTGCTTGGAACAACCGGGGTAACGGAGCGATGCAGATGTGGTTTCCCACCAACATCGACTCGGTCAAATATACCGACTTCAAGTTTCTGCGTTCAGGGAAATTCAAAAGCATAGAGGCCTCTTTCACTTACGGAAACGACTCGAAGGTGGCTATTGGCGACAACCTGATACCCAAAAACTCATTCGACACCTCCATTCCCCGATGGACCAGTTGGCCTCAAACCGGGAAAGAGCAATGGATTGAATGTGAATTGGAAAAGCCTTCCAGCATCGAAAGCGTCGCCGTGTATTGGTACGACGACAACGGTGGGGTACAAATCCCCGTATCCTGGTCCCTGCAATACAGGGAAAACGGGAAATGGAAAAAATTCCCGCTCTATATAACCGACCAGTACAACACGTTCAAAGACCAGTTCAACATGGTACACCCGGCCGAAAACATTACGGCCGAAGCCATCAAAATAGCCATGAAACCACAAAAAGAATCGGCAGTAGGCATCTTAGAGGTTAACATTGAAACAGCTAAATAATACATTCAACATCATAAACTAAAACCTATCCAGCATGAAAAAGCTATTTCTTTCAGCCGTAGCGGTTATGCTATCTTATCCGCTACTGGCCCAATGGGCTCCGGCAGGAGACCGGATCAAGACAGAATGGGCAGAAAAAGTGGACCCCTCCAACGTTCTGCCCGAATATCCCCGCCCGATTATGCAACGTACCGAATGGCAAAACCTGAACGGATTGTGGAACTACGCCATCCGTCCGACAGGAGAACCGGAACCCCAAACTTTCGATGGAGAGATTCTGGTGCCGTTTGCCGTAGAGTCCAGCCTCTCCGGAGTACAAAAGAGAGTGGGAGACAAAAACGAACTATGGTACAACCGAACTTTCACCGTTCCCTCAAAATGGAAAGATAAAAAAATCCTGCTTCATTTCGGCGCAGTCGACTGGAAAGCCGATGTATGGGTAAACGACATCAAAGTTGGGCAACATACCGGAGGATATACGCCGTTCAGTTTCGACATTACCCCGGCACTGGTAAAAGGGGAGAACAAACTGGTGGTAAAGGTTTGGGACTCTACCGACAAATCGTACCAACCCCGCGGCAAACAGGTAAACAATCCCGAAGGGATATTTTACACACCGGTTACCGGTATCTGGCAAACCGTATGGTTGGAACCGGTTGCCCCGGAATACATTGAAAACATAAAATCGACACCCAACATCGACAACGGAACATTGACCGTCGATGTATCTACCCAAACGCGGGATGCCTGGATAGAGGTCAGCGTATTGGATGGAGACGAAGTGGTATCAACGGCCAAAGCTCTGGCCGGGCAACCGCTGCAACTCAACATTCCGAACGCCAAACTGTGGAGCCCGGAATCGCCATTCCTGTACAACCTCGAAATCGCATTGGTTCGTAACGGCAAGGTAATCGACCAAGTATCCAGCTATACCGCCATGCGGAAATACACTACCCGTCGCGACAAAAACGGCATTGTACGCTTACAACTGAACAACCAGGATATCTTCCAGTTCGGTCCGCTCGACCAAGGTTGGTGGCCCGACGGGCTTTACACTGCCCCCACGGACGAAGCGTTGGTTTATGACATCAAGAAAACCAAAGATTTCGGGTACAACATGATTCGCAAACACGTCAAAGTAGAACCCGCCCGCTGGTACACCCATTGCGACCAACTGGGAATAATCGTATGGCAGGATATGCCCAGCGGAGGCAACAGCCCCAGGTGGATCAACCAACGCTATTTCGACGGCGTAGAAGCCGTACGCTCTCCTGAATCGGAAGCCAACTACCGGAAAGAGTGGAAAGAGATTATCGATTACCTCTACAATTATCCCTGTATTGGCGTTTGGGTACCCTTTAACGAAGCATGGGGACAGTTCAAAACCGTGGAAATTGCCCAATGGACCAAGGAGTACGACCCGTCGCGTCTGGTGAACCCCGCCAGCGGCGGAAACTTCTATACCTGCGGCGACATGATCGACCTGCATAACTATCCGGAACCCAAACTATACCTGTATGATGCCCAGCGTTCTACCGTATTGGGTGAATACGGAGGAATCGGATGGGTAGTCAAAGGCCATATCTGGGAAGCCGACCGCAACTGGGGATATGTACAGTTTAACTCCTCTGATGAGGTTACGGCCGAATACATTAAATATGCCAAGCAACTGAAAGATTTGATATACAAAGGATTCTCTGCGGCTGTTTACACACAGACCACCGACGTAGAAGGGGAGATAAACGGATTGATGACATACGACCGAAAAGTGGTCAAGATGAACGAAGAACAAATCCGAAAAATCAACCAGGAGATTTGCAACTCTTTGAAATAAATCGTTTCGGTATAATATATTCCAGATACAGAACATTCCCGAACGGATCGACAGTACAATCCGTTCGGGAAGTTTTTCCATTCTTTCAGAAGAGAGAACATCTGTCTGTATATCAATATTCTAAAAGAAAACCACCTTTCGTCTTCCAAAAAACGAAAAAATAAACAGACTGAAACGTTTGCTTTTTAAAAGCAAACCATTACTTTTGTATCAACAATTAGTATAATACTCATTTAAAAACTTTACAACAATGGCTTACGTAATTAGTGACGATTGTATTGCTTGCGGAACTTGTATAGACGAATGTCCCGTAGAAGCTATTTCTGAAGGCGACAAATATTCTATTAACCCGGATATCTGCACCGAATGTGGTACATGCGCAGATGTATGTCCTACCGGAGCTATCAGTCCCGCAGAATAATCAAATAAGGAAATTTGAAAAAGGCTACTCCCAAAGAGTAGCCTTTTTTCTTTTATACAGGCGACAAAAGAAATGTGATTCTTTCTCCGCTTTTTGAAAAAAGCGGCACCAAAAACTTTTTAGTTATACGCAGTATTCTGATGGGAAAGAAATAATATAAAAGAAAAATCGTAACTTTGTCATCAAAATTACTCCTCTTCGTCAACCTATCTTGATGAACCAGAGCTTATATATGTCTTGCTAAAATCAAAAGAATTATGCTTGCTTTTCGTAAACATCTGTACGCAATTCTGGCCATGTTCTTGATAAACAACATGGCAACAACCCAGGCCCAAATGAACATTATCATGTCAGAGGGAGCATCGATAACGGAAGATAGTTACTGTTTCAGGGATGAATTTCCAACAGATTATATAAAAGGAAAATGGAATGAGGGAGCCCGCATTACCCACGTAGCGTATGGTTCCGGTAAATGGATGGTTACTTGTGCCAAGAATACCGGCATAGGGATGCAATCATACAGTGGAATAGGAGCTTTCCCGTCTCAATGGATCAAACAAAAATGGGACGAAAACTACCGAATCACGGATGCTGCATATGGAAGCTCGGGATGGGTGGTGATTATGAGCCAAGGAGTGTACGACGGGCCGCAATCTTATTACCACGACAGCAACTGGCCCAAAGATTGGTTGAAAGAACAGGAAAATGAGGGAAAACACATCACGACATTGACCTTTGGAAACGGAAAGTGGTTTGTTACCGCTTCTTCCAATTGTAACATAACCGACCAGACGTGGTATGTATATGAGAATGAAATTCCGCAGGACAAGGTACAAGAGATGATAGAAAAGAATTACGTTATTTCAGAAATAGCTGCCTATAAAAATCAATTCGTTGTCGTATATTCAAAAGGTCCGGCATATACCAACCATGCGTGGATGTACAATATACAAAATTGGGACAGTGCCCAATCGTGGATCAAGGAAAACTGGAATGAGAATTTCAGCATTACCAGTTTGGGGGGATATATGAATAATTCCTCTCCCACGACAAACAATACCAACAACGAACAGATAGCATTAAACCGTCCCGCTTACGGAACTTATCCCTCCCAGGCAAACCTCTTTTACAAGGGCGACGTGTTTGCCGGACATTTAGTCATCAACCAGAACAACGGCTTTTATACCACCTCATTTACGAGTGGATCGCTGGTTTTCGTTTCCATCTATGCCCCGAAAGAGACAACCGACTGTTTCATTCTCGACAACATGTGCGGACAGAATCTGATCATCTCAAAAGACTGGTCTTCGGTCAAGATTACCGGGTTCGGTACACAACTCGCCTACAACACGCAATGCACAAAAGAGGATTTCGACCAATCGGAAAAACTGTATCAACAGATCAACTCAAATACATTGCAGGTTTCCGGAGGAAATAACAATACAATCATAAACACAAACTCCAACATAAACGACAACGGAGGTAACCGGAATACACGCCGAGTCTGTCCCGGATGCAACGGAACGGGTAAAGGGATGGACCAGATTACCTACTCTCCCAACTACACGGGAGAGGACAACTCTGAATGGTGCTCTATTTGCGGGAAAGTAGCTCCGGCCCATACGCATCGCCAACCCATGTGCCGTGTCTGCTACGGGAAAGGCTACGTCGAGTAAACCGGTACTATTTTTTGCAGCGCTACATACCAGATATATCCCTTGACCGAGGTATATCCCATTTGTGACAAAACAGCGGCATAGCGCCGTACCTGTTTCAGATAAGAGGTGCGTTCTGTTTTCCCGAACTTGTAATCGATTACCCATGCTTCGTTTGAGGAAACCACCACGCGGTCGGGACGCAATATTTTACCATCCGGATGCCAAATCTCCATCTCATTCCAGACCTCTACTCCGGGAGAAAACCACTCCCTGACCGACGGAGAAGAGATAGCCTCTTCCAGATACCGGACAACCTCTGCCGCCTCTTCCTGCGACAACTCACCACTTAAAACATACGGCGCCACCGCAGATTTCAACTCCTCGGGATAACGGATTCCGCTCAGTATTTCGTGCATCAGATTGCCGTATTTAATCTGTTCGCTGTTTTCAAAGAAACCGATATGCCTCATTTTTAACCGGAAACGTTCTCCTGGTTCGGCCTGTCGGCTCCCGGCAGCAACCGTCGCCACATGAACCGGAACACCCTTATCGGCAGGATGCCACCAACTGCCCAACTCAAACACGCCCGTCTCCGGACAAAACGCATCGGACAATACCGTACAGGGGACACCCGGTACGACAACAGACCGGGAGGCCCGCACGATGGCATACATCAAGGTAGCGACAGAGGTTACGGTTTCCGATGCCGGTTGTGGAGCAAAAAGGATCATCTCCTCGCGGGCCCGGGTAAAGGCCACATACGCCAGATTCAGGTTATCGATATAGGCAAAGGCCTTTTCGCGGAAATAATCGGACGAATAGGCCGTCCGTTCCAATACCGAAGAGTAACGAACCGGTACCAACGGAATATCTTCAAACGGTTCTCCCTGCGTCCGGCACCAAAGTATCTGGGTATGCGTGGGCGAATGGTCTATGCTCCAATCGCAGAATGGCATGATAACCACCTTGAAATCCAACCCTTTCGACTTGTGGATGGTCATAATACGGATGGCATCCTGCGATTCGGGGGTAAAGACCGACAGGGAAGCGCCCCGTTCGTTCCACCAAGTGAGGAAGGCGGCCATATCGGCAGCATGGCTGGCCGTAAAATCCAACACCAAATCTTCAAATGCCTGGATAAATATCTGTTCACGACTCAATACCTCCGAAGGTAAAAACGAGATGATTTTCTGGCACAAATCATACAACGAAAGGGCTCGAAACTCATCCATCCGACGCTCCACTTGTGCGGCAAAAGAATCTTCTCCTCCATCAAAAAAGGCAGACAGAGCCTGCTGGGGGGTGGTTCCCGACTGACTGATCTCATACTCGTATGTGGCCAGAATAGAGCGTAACGTCTCCTTGGGATTGTAGAGATAGGCCAGCATGTTCACAAGAAAGCGGACGGAGGGAGAACTGCTTATGTACAGGCTTTCGTCCGAAATGATGTCGAATCGGAACCTTTCGTCCCGGCACGAAGCCTTGTATCGCAACAAGGTATCGGCTATCAAAACGCCGTCGGCCTTGTTCCGCACCAAAAAGGCCATATCCCGCAACCGGTAACCGTTTTGCTGCAACCGGATAAGCAAGTCCGGAATACGCCCGAGAACCTCCTCCTTGAAATCGTCGGTCGAAGGGGCATCGATAAATGAAATCTGGACGTGTCCGTCGGACGACTCGTAGGCCGGAGATACCTGTTGGGGCACATCACAGTAGGCATCGACGATACGCGTAGATAACGGCTCCCTGTCGCCGCTGCACGCTCCGGCATCGAGTAAGGCGTTGAATTTATCCTGCAACAGTTGGGCGGCCGCCGTAAAAAACGAATTGTTAAACGCCACAATCTGTTTGCAACTGCGGTAATTGGTGTTCAAGAGCTGTTCCTCGCATTTGGAGGCATCGAAACTGCGACGCAATCCCGAAGCGAGCAACCGCCAATCGGAGTTACGCCAACGGTAAATACTTTGCTTGACATCCCCTACAATGAGGCACGCCTGCCCCTTATCGAGGCTTTCGCGGAACAGCGGCCTGAAATTCTCCCATTGCAGGTTCGAGGTATCCTGAAACTCATCAATCATAAAATGCTCGATACGCGTACCTATTTTTTCATATACAAAGGGGGTATCGCTGTCGTCTATAATGCGGTGCAACAAGTCGGCCGTATCGGAAAGCAACAACAGGTTATGCTCCTGCTGATAGGCCTGTATATGGCGGTCGATGTCGCTCAAAATACCCAATGTAAAGAGATAGCGTCCGGTCTCTACGGCGGTCAGATAACGTTCATATCCCCCCTTCCCATAGAGATCGACCATCTTCTTTACACAATCGTTCAGCCCCTCTCCATATACCTGCCGGATAGCCTCTACGGTAGCATCATCGGTTTTCCGGGTAAACCACCCTTCGAGGTTGTCGGCCAACCGGATAAAGGTTTCGGTAGGTT
>DVNA01000037.1 GCA_018714665.1 Candidatus Gallibacteroides avistercoris
AGCAGTACTTTTACCCCGTTTTCGTGTGCATACGTTGCTACATAAGCGATGGTCTGGTAAGGAATTTCCGCCTGCATGACCACGACCGAGGCTCCGTCAAAAACGGCTTTGCATGTTTCCAAATAGTCGGAAGTAAGCTCTCCGTTGGCTCCGGGAGATACGGCTATGCAGTTCTCTGCATTATCAGATACATATATCAACGCTGTTCCGGTAGGATTTTTTTCGGATAGACGAATGTATTCGGTTGATATGCCGTTTGCTTTAAAATGGTCCGTCAATACCTCGGCAAAAAGATCGTTTCCCAACGAAGTTACAAACGCTACCGTACCGCCCAACCGCGATGCAGCGACGGCTTGATTGGCCCCTTTCCCACCAAAGGCTTGCAAAAAACGGGCATTGCCTACGGTCTCGCCCGGCTGAGGAAGATGGTGTACGCGAGCTACCATATCGATATTGGAGCTTCCTACCACCACAATTTTTCCTTGTTCCATCATATTTATTTTATATCAGAAATATCCAACTTTTGCTTCGGAGCAATAATCAACAAGCGTAAAAGATACGATTTCCCTATACAAAAGAACAGGCAAAAAAAGAGGATGTGTGCATCATGGTCATTCTGTTCAGGGCTGTGTCTCCATGTTATTACCACCGTCTCCATACAAAAATAGAAAGATATTTTTAAAAACGTAAAAATATCTTTCTATTTTTTTGATTTTCTATTATAAATTTACAGCTTGTCGGCCGGGAAAATAACCCCCATCTGTCGGCGCGCTTCGTCCATCAACTCCATCACGGACAAAGATACGGCATGGGTATTTATGGTATCTTCTACCCGACCGGCCTGAATTCCGTCGATAAATGCACTCAATTCATAATAGATATCGTCCGGATTGTAGGGGACAGATAACTCCTCTTGGCGTTTATCCCGGTAAATGATTCGTACCTTGTCGAAATTGTTGATGGCCTGAATCTGCATATTTCCCTCTTCGCCTTGAATCTCCGAAGGCAGGGTAGAATCGGATATTTTGGAAAACATCATCACCGCCTCCATATCCGGATAACGGGCGATGATGGATCCTTCGCCATCGACGCCTGTTTCCAGCAACACGCCGTTGGCCTGGATACGTTCGGGTTTACCGAACAGCGCCACCAAAGGATAGAGGCAATAGATACCGATGTCCATCAGCGAACCGTTGGAGAGTTCGCGTTTAAATGCATTTAAGACAATACCCTCCTTATACTTGTCGTAACGGGACGAATATTGGCAATATTGTGCAAAGTAACGACGTATCTTACCTAGTTTGTGCAGGTTGTGTTTCACCTGCAAATAGTTGGGATGTTGTGTTGTCCGGACAGCTTCCATGAGCATGAGCCGGTTACTCTTGGCGGCAGCAATCATCGACTCCACTTCCCGGGCGTTCGAGGCAAAAGCCTTTTCACACAAGACGTGTTTTCCTCGGTTCAGAAACAGCAGCGCCTGTTGGCAGTGCAAAGCATTGGGCGATGCGATATATACGGCATCGACCTGTGGATCGGAGGCCATCTCCTCCAAGTCGGTATAAACGTTGGGGATTCCGTACTTTGCAGCAAACTCTTCTCCTCGCTCCCGGGTGCGGGAATACATGGACACGGCCTTGAATCGGGATATATGCGAGGCTCCCCTGAAAAAGGTATCTACAATAAAATTCGAGCCAATGATGCCAAAATTCACGGTGTTCATCGTCGTATATCTTTATTTGTGGTTTAACATCCTGTACCGGGCCATCTCCTCGTACTGAGTACCGGGCCGTCCGTAGTTACAATATGGATAGATGCTGATGCCTCCGCGCGGGGTAAAAAATCCGGTTACCTCTATGTATTTGGGATCCATCAACCGAATCAAATCTTTCATAATGCGATTCACACACTCTTCGTGAAACGAACCGTGATTGCGAAAACTGAACAGATAGAGCTTCAAACTCTTGCTCTCCACCATCTTCACATCGGGGATGTAGTCGATTTGAATCGTGGCAAAATCGGGCTGTCCGGTTATCGGACACAAGCTGGTAAATTCCGGGCAGTTAAACCGTACCCAATAGTCCATCTCGGGATGTTTGTTGTCGAATACCTCCAAAACTTCCGGAGCATACTCTTTCTTGTATTCGGTTTTCTTGCCCAATAATGATAATTGAGATTCCAATGACGCCATAAAAATTCTACAAATAAAGAAAACTTAGGGGCAGGAACTCCAATCTTGCCCGAAAGAACTCTATTGAACAAATCCTATATGCTACAAATATATAAAGTCAAAGACAAAAAGCCAACTCCTCGGACCATTTTACGGGCGTTATTCTAAGCCATCTCCCCTTTTTTGCCTCAGGTATTGGTCGAGGCCTCTTTTTCGTAACACACAAGCGGGACAGGCTCCGCATCCGTCGCCGGGGATACCGTTATAGCAGGTAAGCGTTTGTGTGCGGACAATATCGAATACGCCCAACTCATCGGCTAATGCCCATGTTTGGGCCTTGTCTCTCCACATCAACGGGGTATGAATGACGAATTGTTCGTCCATGGCCAGGTTCAGGGTAACATTCAAGGAACGGATAAAGGAGTCGCGACAATCGGGATAACCGCTGAAATCGGTTTGCGACACTCCCGTAACCAAATCGAAGATTCCCCGCTCCCGGGCAAACACCGCGGCAATACTGAGAAAAAAGAGGTTTCGTCCAGGAACAAAGGTATTCGGGTAACTCTCGGCGGGTTTCCGGGAATCCATCTCCACCGATTCATCGGTCAGGGAGTTGCGTCCGAGTGTACCAATAAGGGGAACCTCCATCTCAAAAAATTCCACACCGGCACGGCGAGCTATGGCGTGAGCCATATCGACTTCGAGGATATGCTTTTGTCCGTAACGGAAACAGAGGGCTACCACCTCTTTAAACTGTTTCAACGCCCAGAACAGGCAGGTGGTGGAGTCCTGCCCTCCTGAAAAAACAACTACGGCCTTCTCTCTTGTTTCCATATCAAATCTCTTTTATGCGTAACACGTTGTACGAGATGTTGTCATCGTACACATCGACTCCTTCCCGTTCTTTTACCTGTCGTACCACTTTTGTTGTCAACGGCAAAATGATAATCTCGAACAGCGTTTTCAGGACTGTTTCGGTCAGAATAATCATGACAACCGCCTGCAAGGGAATGACAAACAGAAAGCCTACGGTGGTAAATATGAACGTGTCGGCCAGTTCGCCCACAATGGTCGAGGCGATGGCCCGCAATCCGAAATGTTTTCCGCGGTGCATAATCTTCATCTTGCTCATCACATAGGCATTCAGGAACGATCCGCAGAGAAACGCCATCAGGCTTGCCAGCGCAATGCGGGGAGTCTGTGCCAACACCGAACTGTAAGCCTCCTGCATCTGCCAATAATCGGCTGGCGGCAATGCGATGGATATCTGGAACAGCAGGATGGCAAAGAAGTTTACGGCAAATGCCACCCAAATAATAAATCGGGCCTTTTTAAAGCCCCATACCTCGGCGATGCAGTCGTTAATAATGTAAGAAACCGGGAAAATAATAAGACCGGCCGTCGAGGGGAATCCCCAAATGTCGAACTGTTTAACGGCCAAGATGTTTGACAAAACCAGGCATACGCTGAACAGTATGCCCATTACCATAAAGGAAACAGATAGTTGTTTTTGCATTTTTCTTGTTTTTTACGTGGTTTTCAAGCACACGGAGGATGTATCCTCTGGATGAAACATAAACAGGTATTACGAATATTTTCCGTAACGCCTGCAAAAGTACAAATCTTTTGCAATTATCGGCAATTTCACACGCCGTTTTTTCACTACTTTTCGTGTATTATCCTTTTTACGATTTTTCCGTACCCTTTTTCATTGGGATGCAATCCGTCGGAAAAACAGCTTTCATCGATCTTTCCGTCTTCTTTCAACAGAGGGCCTCCTACATCGGTAAGCGATAATCCCAAAGGAGCGATGGCCTCTGCTATGGCTCGGTTCAATCCGGCTATCCGGCTCTCCCTGTCGCGTCGGGGCAAAATTCCCAGCACCTTTATCCGTGCCTCGGGTTGACGTTGCTGTATAGCTTTCAACAGAAAAACAATCCCCCGCACAATTTCCTCATCATCGTCACGGTCAAGGTTGTTTGTTCCTATCTTGACAACTATCTCCTGGGCCTGGAAACCATCCAGCTCTCCGTGGTAAACCCGCCACAGAAGATTCTCGATACGATCCCACCCATATCCGAGATTCCTGAATCCGGCCGGCTCCATATATTTCGCCCAACTCTTGGGGCCGTTCTGTGATTTGGCGATGGGAGTACCTCCCCAGTAATTGATAATGGAATTCCCCAGGATGACCCGCTTGGGCGGATCGGATTCATTTAAACGGAGTATCTCGTCGTGGCGTTTCTTCCACTCATACATCTGCGGCTCCCGACGCTGTGATACAGGACGGGTGGTTACCGTCTGACCGATCGGTTCATGCAATATCTCCCGAATCTTTTTTTCGTAGGCTTCGGCCTGTACCATCATTCCCCAATCGGTCAGATGGACATAATCGACCCGGGCATCGGCAGGCATACCGATCTCATCAAAACTCAAATAATACAATCCTTCTATACCCTCCTCTTTCAGGAGTGAAAAGGCTTGGTGTCCGGCTTCGTTCACCCGGGTTTGTAATGTGTTATGTTCCGGATTAATCCGGGCGTCGGTATATCCGGGATGTTCACAAATCAGTATTGGAATTTTCGGGCGTGTTTCTCGCAGCTGTCTGACGGCATCGGTCGTTAAACGGACCACCTCTTCTTTATCGGTATAAATTAGATTTGGATAGCAATCCAATACATAGATACTGGCGTCGATCTCTTTTATAAAATCAAGGACCTCTTTTTCCAAACGTCCGCTTCCCGAAAATCCCAGGTTGATGACCGGGCGGTCTAAAAGCCGTTCCAGGATATTGGTCCATCCCATGGCGGGCCGCGAAGCACATCCCCCTTGTGCAATGGAGGTACCATACACGACAACCGGAGCTTCCCTGCGCCGGGGGATAAACTCGAACGATGCCTCTTCCGGCACACCGATCTCCATCCATTTGACGGTATTGTACAACGGCAAATAGAGCCGGTATTCATATCCTGCCTGATGATAGGCATCTTTGGTTATATGGTTGTATTGGTAAGTAATGGTATCACCAAAACGATATTCTCCCGTCAGGTTCAACCACTCGCCCTCGCTGTTTATTGCGTACAAATCCACTCCGGAAACTCCGGTAGCCGGCATATGATCCATGGCAAACTGCGAGGATACTCCGTAACGAACGGTTATCTGTGGCGCATTGCTGTAAAAATGGATAGAAAGACCTGACGAATTGCGGGAAAGATTCCATACCTCAGGACGGACCTTCCCTTTTGCCCGGTCGGGAAGACGGACAAACGTTTTTCCTATTTCATCCGGAAAGCCTTGGTTCTGAATTACTGAAATCGCCTCGTTTAGCGGATTGAACCATTTTGTCTGGGCAAAGAGAGGAGTAGTACAGACCCAAATCAAACAAAGGCAAGAAACAGAAAACCTATTCATATATTAATTTTTGGGTAATGTCTTGTCAAAAAACTTCCGGAAAAACATCACCTGTGCATCGATGGCATTATTCCAATATTTTGAGTTGTGCTCGCCCGGACGGATAATAAATTCATGGTTGATACCGCGTTGCAGCAATTTTTCATGGACATTCTTATTCACCTCATAGAAGAAATCCTTGAATCCGCAATCGATAATAATGGCAATCTCATTGTTGTGCAGTTTTTCCAACGCATTGATAACGGTATGACGGTCCCATCGTTCCTGGTTCTGAGCGTATTCTCCCAACTGTTTTTTCATGTCCCAGTTATCCGGGAAAGGACGGATGTCCAATCCTCCGCTCATGGAACCTCCGGCACCGAACACATCGGAGTGTCTTATAGAGAGCCATAGGCCTCCATGTCCACCCATACTCAACCCGGTAATGGCACGACCGGAAGGCGAAGCGATGGTCCGGTAATTGGTATCTACATAGGCTACCAATTCTTTTGACACAAATGTCTCGAAACGACATTCCGGATTCACCGGACTATCCCAATACCAACTGTTTTCTCCGTCAGGACAAACAAAAATTACATTTTGTTCATTGGCTATTTGCAACAGATTCGGTTTGATACCTATCCACGTTTTGGCATCCCCTCCATAACCATGTAGCAGGTAGATTACCGGAAACTTCTCATTCAAATTATAATAGTAGGCATCGGGTATCACGACAACGGTTTGGATATTTTTATTCATTGACTCGCTTCGTACTCCGATAGTATCGACACTCTGGGCCTGAATTTGCCAACAACAAAACAGTGTAAGGAAAAATAGGGAAAAAAATTTTTTCATTTCTATCAGGATTTAAAGGTATGTTATTTACAAAATTGTTTTTCTTTTCTTATATTGTTAACAAAATAAGTGGTTATAGTAAAAATATAGTTAAAACAAAGTTCTTTTTTAAGAAATAATTTGTCTGAATGATATAACCTTCTTACATTTGTACTGTGTGATTTTCATTGGTATTAAGATTTAAGGTTAACAAGATGGGTTGTCGTGATGACAACCTTTTTTGTTTTATCTCAATCAGCCTTAAAATAGTCCATCAAGAAATCGAAATTTTCATCTACCAGCTGTTTTCCGTCCGTTCCTGGGAATCTGAAATCGGGCAGTTTCCCTTCTTCGTACATCCGGCGTATAAAACCACGGCTCAACTCGGTACGGCACACCGTATCCCAGCTTGCCGCCAATGGCCGTTGTTCTTCCGAAAGATTGTTTTCAGGCAATTTTTTAATTTCCTGTTCAAAAATCTCCATCTGCTCGTTTTCCGGTAGCGGGGTTGCGGGAAGATCTTCAAACAACTGTTTTTCTTCCTCCCGACTATTTACCTCCTTCATCATTTCTTCGTTTTTCTTGTATCCGTTTACTTGTCCCACCAGCCACCATTGGTCGTCCCATTTGACGACACTCATATGGGTAATAGCCGTATCGGTTTTCAACTCTTTGGGGAATCCCTTCATCGACTGTGCCGTAATCAGGATGCGCGTACCGCTAACGATGTGCAGGAAGTTGCTGCCGGTTTCAGCTTCGCCTTCGTACAGAAAATACCCCGAATATTTATGCGTCAAGTTCCACAAACGTTGGTATAACGGATGCGTTTCACCCAACATCGACGCCAGCCATTGAGCAGAGCTCAGCCCCAGAAATTCGGTAACATTATTATAGGCAAAATCGTTGCACATGATATTAACAAAGGCCGGAATGTCCATCCGTCCGTCTTCGGACTTTACTTGCTGTAAAGCATTCTCTATGGCGCTTTGTAAACCGATTCCGTCTGAGAAGAAGAGGTACGATTCGGTCCCCAACCAAAAGAATTTGGATTGTAATACATATAAATCGGTATTGTCCGGTACCAGGAAATATTCTTTCAATTTTTTATTCTCCGGCGCAGTTTCATAGGCTGCATCGAACAATTCCATCACCTTTCCGGCCAATCGGGCAATTCCGGCATCGGCAGGAGAAGAGGGTATATCGCCGTCGCACATCTGAACCAGAAAGTGCCAGATGAGGAAACGAACATCTTCGGTGTTGATCTCTTCGGGAAGATACTCTTCTCCGACGGAGTAAAAAGGCAACGGTTTACCGAACCGGCTGGAATATGTCCTGGTAAAGGCCCGAAACATCCCTGTCTGTGCAATCACATCTTCGAAATAGCAGGTAAGGATACAACTCAACTGTACCTGACACTCGTTGTCAGATAATCGGTCAGAAAAGTCTGTTTGGGCAGATTCCGAAATAATGGCATAAACACGGTTGGCTAACTGGGTATAATAAAAATCTGTCGGAGCCGACGCCTGATAAGGATGAAAAGCCATCCAATCTTTACTGTAAATGGCTTGATAATTCTTTTTCATGTATTGAATAATTGTGTGTATTTCGGATTATTGTACAAATATAGCGAAAGGCGAGAGCAGAGACAAATTTGAAAACGTTGGTTTCAAAGATTGGCTAAGCCGAGCCGCTTCCTATTATTCTACAAATATACGCAAAGGCGAGAGCAGTGACAAACGAAAACGAAGTTTTTACCGTAGCTGATGCAATTCTGGACAGGATTGTACATACTGCACACAAGATTGAACTTACAGGAGATTCTGTAAGAAAGATCAATGCTAAAAAGAAATAATATCTATTGTAGAAAATTATGATTGAAACTCTCCCGGGTTAAAATGCATTTTTCTCTCCATAAATCCAATATTTTTTGATGGGTCAATTGGGTGTATATAGCGTGGGTCAAGCGGCTTTATATTTTTCAGCGAGCATAAGTCCCTGACTCAGTCCGTCCACTTCCGCAAAGGAGGCGGATACCTTGTCTCCTCCTTTTCATTGGAAGTCTGGATGTAGAAAGTTTTTCATGCATTTGAGTCAGGAGTCATGCTTGTTCGGTTTTAAGATTTATATTATGCCGGTGTCACTCCTTCATGGGCGAGTATGATAGTTTCCATTGACACGACGTTGCCGTCGGCCTTGAAGCCTTCTACGGTATATTTCTTCGGCCAGGCATTGGTGAGTTTCCAGCTCTGTACAGGACTTCCGCTCTCGTCCAGCAGGGCCACTGTGGCGTTGGCTCGCTTGATGGTGTTCATCTTCACGGTGTTGAGCCAATTCATGAGTTTTTTATCATCCTTGAATATCGCCTTTTTGAGGGTTACATCTCCGCTCTTGCGCAATCCAGGCATCTTGATCTTGGTAAATCCCTTCATGTCACCGGAGTGGTATTCAATTACATCGAATTCGATATCGAGTCCGGACACCTCCTTGCAGGAGATTGTTCCTACATCGGAGATTTCTACGCTAAAATGAAATTCTGGCACGGGCCAGGTGGTAGCGCTCTGTGCTAATCCGTCTTCTGCTTCCATAATATTTTATTTTTTGAATGTTAATAACTAAATTTATCTGTTATGCCAGCTCTTTTGTACCTTCCGGAGTGAATCCGGCAAGTTTGCCACGTTTCCATACGCCGCGCGTATTGTCTACCATGGTATAAACAGGGTCAGAGAACTTTTATAATAGTGGGTCAAATGACTTTATATTTTCTAATAGTCAAATAAAA
>DVNA01000038.1 GCA_018714665.1 Candidatus Gallibacteroides avistercoris
CCCTTGCAAAGATTCAAACTTTATGAAACAGCAATTCATATCAAACAATAACGAACCCAACCTGTTGCTCATCTTCTCGGGATGGGGAACTCATGCCGAACTGTTTTCCCCATACTCTATCCGACAAACCGATATTTGCGTATGTTATGACTATCGGGAAGACACGTTCGATTGTACCCCTTTTCTACGGTACAAACAGATCTCGGTTATCGGTTGGTCATTCGGGGTCTGGATGGCAGCATATACACTTTCAAAAACACCGTTAAAGAGCAACAAAAACATTGCCGTTAACGGAACCATGCGTCCTATCGACGATACATACGGTATCCCCAAAGCCATATTTACCGCAACACTCGACTCTCTGACCGAGACCTCATTTTCAAAATTCCAACGGAGAATTTGTGGAAATGCTAAAAGATACGACCAATTTCACGAGATTCTTTTAAGAAGAGAGATACAAGAAGTTTCCGACGAATTGACAACTTTAAGAAACCGGGTAAAGATACATCCAAATATCTCTTTTTGCTGGGATGAGGCCTATATTGCAGATCGGGATCTCATTTTTTCAGCCGATCGGCAAAGAGATTTTTGGAAACAACATTCCTCCGCCCGGATCAAAGAGATAGAAGATTTTCATTTACCGAATTTTAAATCGATCTTCGATGAATTGTATAGTCGATAAAAAAACAATGTCCGAAAGGTTTAAACGCTCGGTCAGGACATATCACCAGGAGGCCACCGTGCAAAAATCGATAGCCGCACATTTATGTCAACGGGTCGGTCCGTATGTTACACAACCGGTATCCTTGTTGGAAATCGGTTGCGGGACAGGATTTCTTACCCAGGAAATCATGAAACACCTGCCGATTTCGTCGGCATTGTTCAACGATATAAATCCGGAAGTGGAACCGTTTATTCGACAATTCTTATCCAAAGAAAGACGTTTTGTAGCTTCGGATGCCGAAACTTTCTCATTTAGTAATTGTTTCGATTTAGTCATCTCTTCTTCTGTAATACAATGGTTTAACGATATCGAACATTTTGTTTCTAAAATACATTCCGCTCTTACAGAGAATGGAATAATAGCGCTAAGCACTTTCGGTGCACAAAATATGCAAGAAATAAAAAAAATTACAGGAGTATCTTTGCCTTATCCCGATATCAGGAAATATGTAAACATTCATTTTCAAATACTCCATTACGAAGAACAGCTGCTTAGCATCCCGTTTAAAACGCCGATGGATGTTTTAAAACATCTCAAAAACACCGGGGTAAACGGCATACAAAGAACACATTGGGGGGTTAAACAACTCCATGACTTTCAAGAAAAATACGAACAATCTTATAAAACCGAATCGGGAGTCTGTCTGACTTATCATCCGGTTTACGTAATCGCTCAAAAAAAATAAAAGTATGAAAGAAAAAAAAACCTTTTTTGTAAGCGGCATAGATACCAACATCGGGAAATCGTATGCCACCGGATATATAGCCCGTCAATATATGAAAAAAGGCTATAAAACTATTACCCAAAAATTTATCCAGACCGGCAACGTCGGCTTCTCAGAGGATATACAACTTCACCGGAAAATCATGGAGACCGGTCCTTTACCCGAAGATTATATACTCTTAACAAGTCCTGTTATCTTGCCATACCCGGCCTCTCCACATCTAGCCGCAAAATTGCAAAACACGACCATCCACTGTGAAAATATTACCAAAGCGACCAAAATGTTGGAACAAAAATACGACATCGTTTTGGTTGAAGGTGCCGGCGGATTAATGGTTCCGATAACCGAAGAGTTCTTAACCATCGATTATATCCAGCAAAACAACTATCCCGTTATTCTGGTTACATCCGGGAGATTAGGGAGTATCAATCACACATTACTCTGTTTGGAAGCCTTGAAAATCAGAAACATAAAGATAGAATCACTTGTTTACAACACCTATCCCCAGACAGATGCCTGTATAGAGAAAGAGACAATACAATATTTAAAAAATTACATAAAATGCCACTTGGAAGATACAGCCTTTGAAATCATACCGGAAATAAACATTGATTCCGCAACACAAGAATAACATATACAACAACATGGGCAGAGGCAAACTAAAAACTGCTGACATAGTTAAAATTCATTTTTTTGTTTTTAATATTCAAAGGGATTCTCTACATTTGCGCATTATTAAAAGAACAAGATGAAAAAACTTATCTATATACTGTCTCTGTCTTTCATTTTTATATCTTGCAGTGAATACAACCAGATACTGAAAAGCAAAGATTACGAGAAAAAGTATGAATATGCCAAAAGATATTATGACGAGAAAAAGTATTCTCGTACTACAACTCTCTTGGGTGATATCGTAACCCTTATGAAAGGTACCCCCAGAGGAGAAGAGTGCCTCTTCTTGTTAGGGAAAAGCCACTATATGAACCAGGAATATGCCGCAGCAAGCCAATATTTCCGCACCTATTACCGCAACTATCCACGAGGAGAATTTAATGAATTGGCGCGCTTTTATTGCGGATACGGATATTACCTCGACTCTCCCGAAGCACGGTTGGATCAATCCACTACTTATCAGGCAATCGATGAACTACAATCGTTTTTGGAATATTACCCCAAGAGCATCTATGCCGACAGTGCACAGCAGGCCATCTTCGAACTTCAAGACAAATTGGTGGAAAAAGAGCTGTATAACGCCCAATTATATTACAATCTGGGAAATTATTTGATGGCAAACCATTATGAATCGGCTGCTATTACCGCACAAAATGCTTTAAAAGATTACCCCTATTCCAAATACAAAGAAGAACTTCAATTTTTAATATTGAAGGCCAAATACGAAGAAGCCGTACACAGTATAGAAGAACGGCGTCTGGAACGTTACCGGGACGTAGTAGACGAATATTATACCTACTTAGCTGAATTTCCCGACGGGAAATATGCCAAAGAGGCAAAAAACATACTGTTAACGGCTGAAAAATATACCAAGAATAATTAGTTGTTATTAAATATGGATTATAAGAAAACAAATGCGCCCACCAATACGGTAACGCGCGACATGATGGCATTGGCTGATATGACGGGTAACGTGTACGAAACGGTTCGTATCATCGGGAAAAGAGCAAATCAAATCGCAGTAGAGATGAAATCCGATCTCGAAAAGAAATTACAAGAGTTTGCCTCCTACAACGACAATTTGGAAGAGGTGTTTGAAAACAGAGAACAGATTGAAATATCCCGTTACTACGAAAAACTTCCGAAACCGACCTTGATTGCCGCACAGGAATTTATAGAAGGAAAAGTATATTTCAAAAATCCTGCAAAGGAAAAAGACAATATATAATATCCTGGATATAAAGATATAAAGCCGGATATGCTGAATATTACGACACATTATGTGAGTGTTCAGTATATATCCGGTTTCTTTTTATTAAAAATATGATAACTAAGTTTGTCCTATCGGCGTTATGCCTGATATGCATGAGTGGTTGTTCGGATGTCCAAAATACGGCAGACCGGGTAAAAGGCATACAAGAAGAGAATTTTTATTACATCGACAACGGAATTGTCCGTTTAGGCATAGACTTGGAACGAGGTGGAAGCATATTCTATTTTGCAGAATCTTCTACCCGGAGAAACGTTTTGAACCATGCCGACGAGGGGAGGTTCATCCAACAATCCTATTACGGAGAACCGGACAGCAGCCGCTGGATAAACCAACCGTGGGTATGGAATCCGATACAAGGAGGCGGATGTCACGGAGAAAAGGCTCGTATATTGAAAAAAAAGATAGATGAATACACCATCAACATCCTCTCCGAACCTGTGCATTGGGCATCCGGTACATCCATACAAGATGCCGAAATGGAAGAGATAATAACACTGAACGAACGTATGGCCCATATACACTACATTTTCAGAAATACGGGGGAAAATGCGAAGGACCATCCCGCCACGAACCAAGAATTACCAGCAGTATTTGTCGATGCAAACTTGCCATACCTGACATATTACGGAGGGAAATCTCCCTGGACAGATGATTCTTTAACAATAGTCATTCCCGGATGGCCCAACGAAACCCATACCCGGACAGAGGAATGGGCCGCTTATACCGATTCCACACAATGGGGTATAGGTGTTTATACTCCCGGCACTACCGTTTCGACGGCATATCGATTTGCAGGAGACGGAACGACCGGTCCCCAAGGAAGTGCTTGCTCCTATTTCGCACCCGTCAGAACCTTCGCCGTTACCAAAGGTCTCGTTTTTGAATACGATGTGTTTTTGTACATCGGTACCGTATCCGAAATCCGAAAAGCATTTAAACAGGTTTACCAGAAAAATAGAACCGAGGGAAATAACATAAAACCCGAATAAACGACCAATTGTTATATAAAAGAACAATGTTAAACAGAATATTATTACTTTTGCAAAACAGAGAAAACATATTTGAATTATGATACAACGAATCCAATCTTTTTACCTGCTTTTAGTAGCATTGCTCATGTTGGCGATGCTATTCGTTCCCTTTGCTGATTTTAACAACGAAACCGCCTCTTATATTTTCAAGGCGAAAGGAGTATATACGCCCAGCGATCCTCCTACATTGGTATATGCCGCATGGTCGTTGTTTGCGCTCTTGATTCTGACCGTTATATTGCCAGTAATAACAATCTTCAAATATAAAAAACGCATCTTGCAAATGCGATTGTGTTTACTTAACGGCATATTAATCGTTGCTTTTTACGGTGTATTTTTTATTTACTGGTGGTTATTAAGCCGTGATCTGTCGGTGGAAACAACATTCAAAGCGACGTTGGCAATGCCTGCTGTGGCTTTGATACTGGATTATATGGCCGCACGTTGTATTTTGCAAGATGAACTTTTGGTACGGTCGGAATCCAGAATCCGCTAAGGACAACCGAATAAACTTCTTAACGGCGGCTGACTCTATACCATTGTACCATCAGAAAGACATTTTCTCTTCCTGATTAAACGGACAACAACATAATTGCCAGACATGAGAATGATAAAATACATATGGGTATTTTTTATTTTTATCCCGGCGATGTGTATCGCTCAGGAAGAGACAAAACTTGGAACTCACAACAGTCTGACCTATCTATCCCCTCAATGGTATTTTCGCTGGCTGAACTTCACGTCGAAATGTCAAGACCTGACCATCGAAGAACAATATGACTTCGGTGTTCGGTATTTCGATTTCCGAATCAAATTTACCCGAAAGGGAGAAGTCCGGGCCGGGCACGGAATTATGACCTATAAAGCCGATTTCGACAGTATTTATAGCTTCTTGAATAAAAAGGGAGATTGCTATATCAACATTGTATTGGAAAATTTTGCGTGGCAAAAAAAGAAGAAAGATTCCCTTTTCATCTGTTATGTCAACGAAGTTGTACAAAAATATCCTCGCATACGATTTGTCGGAGGCGAGAAGAAACGTCCGTGGACACCACTCGTCCCTTTGGGAAATGTCCCGGTCAAGGCTTGTTTTGAGTTCTATGAAAAAGAACGCAAAAAGTTTCCCCTTCCCCGTTATTATGCCCGCAAAAGGAATCAAGGATATTGGGAAAACGTCGATAGTAACGCATATAGTTTATTCGATTTTATAGAAATACACGCGATACGAAAGGACTCTTTTTAACAGAGATTTGCTTATCCTTATTTTTTCCCTACCTTTGTAAATATCTAATCACACAAATTTCAAAACACACCAACAAATGAAAATCTTCTCCGTCTTATTTTGCTTTTTATGGTTATTGCACTATCCCGCCTTGGGAGCAGAAAAAAACACAGAAAACAATTACACCCGAAACAATCGTTATCCGTTATTACAGAAGCCATATATGGACCTTCCTATCGGAACCATAAAACCGGAAGGTTGGCTTAAAGAACAACTAAACCGTATGCAGACCGGGATGACCGGTCATTTAGACACGGTGTATGAAAAGGTAATGGGTAAACGCAACGGCTGGTTAGGAGGAGACGGCGATGTTTGGGAACGCGGTCCCTATTGGATTGACGGGTTGTTGCCATTGGCCTATATATTAGAGGATAAAGAGCTGATAGAAAAGGTACAACCTTGGATAGAATGGGCATTAGCTTCGCAAAAGGAGGACGGCTACTTCGGCCCGGATACTGACCGAGAATATGAAGAAGGATTACAACGGGACAACTCCCACGACTGGTGGCCCAAAATGGTAGTATTGAAAATCATGCAACAATACTATTCTGCCACGAACGACCCACGGGTAATCGATTTTATGACCAAATACTTCAAATACCAATTAAAACAGCTTCCTGACAATCCCCTGGGCAAATGGACTTTCTGGGCCGAACAACGGGCTGGCGATAACCTGGCCGTTGTATATTGGTTATATAACATAACTGGCGACCGTTTCCTGCTGGATTTAGGACATCTGCTTCACAAACAAGCGTTCAACTGGACAGACGTATTCCTGAACCAAAACCACCTCTACCGCCAGAACAGTATGCATTGTGTCAATTTAGGACAAGGTTTTAAGGAGCCGGTTATTTATTACCAACAAAATAAAGACCCCAAACAACTGGAAGCAGTCAACAAAGCGGCTGACATGATTCGCAACACAATCGGTCTTCCTACCGGATTATGGGCCGGAGATGAATTGATTCGTTTTGGAGATCCCACCTACGGATCAGAATTGTGCACGGCCGTGGAGATGATGTTTTCGCTCGAAGAGATCATCAAAATCACCGGCGATATGCGATGGGCCGATTATTTGGAACGGGTTGCCTATAACGCCTTACCGACACAATCCACAGACAACTACGATGCCCGTCAATATTACCAACAAACCAACCAAGTAGAAATAACCAAGAAACTTCGGAACTTTTCTACTCCTCACGGTGATACGGATATCCTAATGGGTGTCCTTACCGGTTATCCATGCTGCACCTCCAATATGCATCAGGGATGGCCCAAATTGGTACAAAACCTCTGGTACGCTACCGTCGATAACGGATTGGCTGCTTTGATATATGCTCCCTCCAACATTACCACAGCGGTTGCCGGCGGTATTCCGGTCAAAATAGAAGAGAATACGAACTATCCTTTTGAAGAAACCGTTCGTTTCAAAGTAAATTTCCCGGACAAGAAAAACAAAAAAGCGACCTTCCCCCTTCACCTGCGTATCCCCGAATGGTGTAAAAACCCGACCGTACAAATCAACGGAACGAATGTTTCCGGAGAGATGTTTACTGACCGGGTGATGAAGATCAACCGCGAATGGAACGATCAGGATGAGTTGGTCGTGGAATTCCCTGCTCAAATCAACGTCAGCTATTGGTATGCCGGAGCTGCCGTGATTGAACGAGGTCCGCTGATTTACGCCCTCAAAATGAATGAACAATGGGCCAAAAAGGAGTTCGGTGAGTCTGAAAAGCAATATGGGGAGTGGTATTACGAGGTGACCTCCTCCTCTCCATGGAACTTCTCGTTATTAAGGGAAAATCTGAACCGGGAAAATCTGAATAAAGCATTCATCGTGGAAAAGAAAGAGACGATATCCGCTTATCCCTGGACCCTGCAAGACGCTCCCATCACCATCAAGACAAAAGCACGGAAAATTCCCAGTTGGCAATTATACAACGGATCGGCCGGCCCTGTCAATTATTTGGCCCAACTTTTGAACGATGTAAGTCCGGTGGTAGAAGAAATTGAATTAATTCCCTATGGATGTACCACTTTACGTATTACGGAGTTTCCCGTACGATAACGGGGAAATACATAGCAAAAATAAAAGGACGGGATTTAAAACGAATCCCGTCCTTTTATTTTAAGACATACGTTACTCTACTATCCGTAACTTCCCGTCCTTATCTTCCAACTTTCTTATCTGGGGCCGGGAAGGATGATTGTTGGGGGCATGATAAGAGATTCGCAGTTGATTATCCAGATCCTCGAAAATCATGGCATGGCCTCCGTCATCGGCATTGAGAGGGATCGAATCGACCGTCCAGTTACCAGCAATCGTTCCGTCATCGGAGCGTGCTACACCAATTGCATATTTCGACTCTTTGGAAAAACTCGACCAAATTATCAACAACTCTCCATTAGAGGCCTTATACAAGACGGGGGCATCCGTTACATACCCCTCTACGGATTGACCTTCTGAGTTTTTCCCTCGTATCGGAGCTGTCCAGGGTGCCTCAGAGGCCTTAAACAGCAGACGAGGTTCTCCCACCGTTTTTGTCAAATCGTCTGACAGTTGCTGAATTAACACTTGTCCGTCCATTACTTCAATCCATTCACGGCTATACAACAGCCAGGGAGTATCGTTTTCATCAATGTATAACGTTGCGTCCAAACAGGTCCATTCCGGAGGGGTGATTGGTTTATTGATCAACGGTTTATACGGACCTTCCGGTTTGTCGGATACCAGAAACGATGTTCCCCTTTTTGTCCCTACATTACTGAATGTGGCCAAAATATAGTATCGGCCCTTGTATTCAAACATATCCGGAGCCCAGAAATCACGTTTCCCCCAGAATAGCGAATCGGGTACAAATGCATCCGATTCATGTTTCCAGTTCAGCAAATCTTTACTTTTATAACATTGAATGGTTTGATTTCCTCCATTTACCTGCATATAATAACAGCGATTGTTGCTATCAACAAAGATAAAAGGGTCGCGTACTACCATCTCGTCTATCTTCAAATCAAAGAGTTCTTCCTTTTCGGTCGGTTTTTTACCTCCGCGACAGGAGACTCCGATCAGCAACAAAAGAGAAAAGCCGATAAGCCATACTTTTTTCATCGTTTTTTATGTTTATATCCGTTTCAAAGGTGTTTTATTCATAATCTTGTCCATAATCAAAGCAATTGCTCCATCTCCGGTTACGTTGCACGCCGTACCGAAACTGTCCATGGCAATGTACAAGGCAATCATCAGGGCTTGTGCCGAGTCGTCAAAACCCAGCATCGAATTCAAGATACCCAATGCTGCCATGATAGCCCCTCCGGGGACTCCGGGCGCAGCCACCATCGTAATGCCCAACATAAATATAAATCCGGCAAACAGCTGGAAATCGTACGACATACCCTGCATTATCATCAAAGCCAATGCACAAGAGACGATTTTCAGCGTACTGCCTGACAAATGGATGGTTGCACACAACGGGATGACAAAACCTGCGATGTTTTCAGATACTCCGTTTTTTTTAGTTTGTTCCAACGTTACCGGGATAGTAGCTGCCGACGACTGCGTTCCCAATGCCGTAAAGTAGGCCGGAAGCATTTTATACAATAGTTTAAACGGATTCCTTTTTACAACCATCCCGGCAACGGAATATTGGAATATAAGCAAAAAGATATGCAGCAAAAAGATAATACCGATAATCTTGACAAACACCAACAGAACACTATATACCTGGCCCGAATGTGTCATATTCAGAAATATGCCGAATATATAAAAGGGCAACAACGGCAAAATAACCACCTCAATGGTACGGACAATAATCTCTTTAAAATCGAGAGCCACTCTTTTTAATGCGTCGGAAGACAAGCCAGCCAACCCCAATCCCAACGTAAACGAAAGTACGAGAGCCGTCATCACGTTCATCAGCGGAGGTATGCCCACCGAGAAAAACGGTGTTACCCCTTGTGCCTGGCTGATGGTTTCAATCGCCACATTCGATTCTATGATACGCGGAAATATCGTAACTCCCGTAAAATAAGCCAGAAATCCGGAAATCAACGTAGCTACGTAGGCAATAACGGCCGTAATAACCAACATCTTTCCCGCCCGATTTCCAATCTCGAAAATAGCCGGTGTTACCAACCCGACAATAATCAACGGAATAATAAAATTCAGGAACTCGCTGAATATGCCGTTAAATGTCACAAAAATCCTGACCAACAACGCCGGAAAGAAATTTCCGAATATAACACCTAAAACAATGGCAATAAGGATACGGGGCAATAACCCTATATGCAAATTTTTCATAACACAAAATCTGACCATTTATCAAACCATAAAACAAAAATACAAAGATCTTGCGAAAAATTGCAACACGCTGACAACCAAAATAAGTTACTGATATAAACGCATCAAAAAGAATTGCCTTTTTTCACTCTACCGAATCGGTAATAATCGTATCCTTTATATCGTTCAACTCTACCAACTTATTGACTATGGCATAAATGGTCAGCCCGGCCGGACTGTGAATTTGCAATTTGTTGGCAATATTGCGTCGGTGCGTTATAACGGTATAGGTGGAAAGAAATAATTTTTCAGCTATTTGTTTGTTGGTCATTCCCTTTACTACACAAATAACAATTTCCTTTTCACGAGGGCTTAACATATCGGTTGCCGGTATTCCACCATCCGAATCCTCCTTGCTTAATGAAAGCAGTTTATCTTTTATCTGATCCGACGTATCATAAATAGAAATCGTTTCGTCATAAGCCTTCAAAGCCGAGATATCAGTCAACGAATATTGCAAGGCAATACATTTCATATTACGGCAGTCGGACTCAGCCTTTATCTTTTGAAGAGAAAACAACCCCAGAAAAGCCGGATTTACCATCAATATATCCGGTTTTTGCCGTGAAAGTACCGCACTCAATTGCGTTATCTCAATAATTTCCAGGACCTGAATATTCAATGCCGACAACCGTTTGAGGACCGACAATATCCCGCTTCTGATAATAACAGAGGGTTCAGCGACAGCTATTTTCAAATGTACGCTCATTGATCGATCCATTTTTATTTTCCAACAACAAGATGGCCGGCACAAACAACTCATTCTCTATACGGTTGTGAGACCACAAATCCTGTTCACAAGAGAATATGTCGAACAAAACACTGTTCAACTGATGGCTCCCGGTAGCCGGATAGTATTTAATAATGATATTTTTCAACTCCGCCAACTTGGCCTCTACCTGATTGTGCTGCTTGCGAAACACCGATATGTTGTATGTCGAGGTCCGGATACCCGCAAGCAATGAGTTTACATAGGGAAATACCGTCATCTCTTCGTATCGCATATGTTTTCGCACTTCGGCCTCATATTCGTCAAAAAAACGCATGATGGCAACCGATACATCCGTAGCTCCACAATCGGTAGCCCCGAACAATTTTTCCCGAATAGCTGGAAGACGGAAATCGAGAAAATAGCTGTGTGAGTTGTGCAGGTATGTCACAAGTGCCGGTACAGATACCTGATTTTCCTGCAAAGAGGGAACTTCATCGTCAAGCAACATATTGACAACCGTCAGAAATGTTTGAACATCAACACCGCTCTCCCGACAAACCTCTCCAATCCCTTTCTCCCCGAATCCTAATGCTATACCAAAGCGACTTAACACCAAAAGCATTTGATAATTTTCGCATATCAAATCATACATTTTGTCGCTCTCCTTATACTTACCCAACTTGTACATACTGCGCCTAAATTTGTTATTTCTGTTTTTTTGGCAAATATATTACCTTCTGTTATGACACAAAATTTATTTAGACTAAATAAAAATAAAAATTCCACATCGCATATATTTTACAGGCATGGAAATTCTGGATTCCCATTTGGAATAATAGCAATACACTCCATCTCGATTAACCACCCAGGACGGCAGACCGGAGCACACACAATCACCTTAGGGATATCGGATAAGGACTCTTCCAAAAGTTGTTTTACCGTGGTATAATCGGCAATGTCGCGGATATAGACAATTGCACTCATCACCTGGTTCCACCGGGCTCCACCTTCACACAAAAGCGTTTCTACATTTTCCAACATACGCATCGTTTGTTTAGTGATATCATGCACGGCAACAATCTCGCCCCGGTTGTCGATACTGGCTGTACCGGAAATAAAGAGATGGCTCCTATCGCCATATACCACACAGACACCTCGTTCAAACGTTACTCCATATTCGTAGGTAGGGTTCAGATGCGTAGGAGCATACAGATATCTCTGTTGTCCGGGCTGTAACCCACCCACAGCATAGGCATCGAATTGAACCAATGCAGCAGCATCGCCTACTCTCCCCTCGATCCCGGTACTGGCAATATAGTGGGTCGAAGGATTTAATCCGATTGTCTCGAAATATTTTTTTCGGGCCTCCACTACTCCACGATAATTGACATCTACATTTTGTACAAAAAACCAGGTACGGATACAGTTATCCGATATAGACAATTCCTTTCTCTGTAATTGGAGCTGGTAATTTTCCAACAAAGTCCGGGTTTGTTGGGCTGAATCACCGCTGGAAATATTCCGTCCTCCCGTCCAATGATGTTCATAACTGCCGTGTAAAACAGAAGTAACTCCTTCTGATCTGTCCAACAGCTTCATGTTGGTCTGACAATAGAGCCACAACGCCACTTTACTACCGTCCAAAGGAGCTTGTTGTACAATAGAAACGGCTCCCTGATTATCGGTTATATACGATTGCTGGTTGGCGGCATCACTCAGAAAATAGCGTTTGAATACGGGTGTAAATCCCGACAACTCGGATGCGAAAAAAATCTGATATGCGTTAAACAACGTTCGATACTGTTCTGCAAAATTTTTTTCCTTATCAAGAAGATGAAATATTGCCTGGCATTCAGATACCCCGTTCTCTACATAAAAGAATTTTGCCTCTACGGCCACTTGATTAAACTCATATTTTTTATATATCATTTCCATTTTATCCAATTATTTATGGCATCCGTTGTTTATCCACGAACGCAACAGATTAATATCATCATCTTTTACCATCTCGGTATGGTCTGTCGATAAGAGCTCTCTATCCAACAAGACATCCAGAATAAAGCTTTTAGACGCATTTCCCGACGTTACTCGGTTCTGAGAACTGCATTGTGCCTGCACACCCACCAAATTGTCGAAACTGTTATCGGCTGTCAGATTCAGATTTGCTGCTGTAAAGTTACTCCCTCCGTGGCAAGCAATACATTTAGCCGTAAAGAGTTGTTCCTGTACCCGCCCATAATCAGCCAAAGCAATCGTTTGCAGGGGAATCTTCACCAACTCCTCATCGCCGGTTCCGGTCAATGGATAGGTAAAAAAGTGATAGATCAACTTCCGGCCCTTATCCAATAACGAGACGCTTACCAGATCAGCATCATCCGGGATATTGGACAACACAAGACTCTCGTCCGACTCATCGGCTATATTTTTATAAGAAAGCGGATATTCTCCCCCTTCCTGAAAAGAGGCAAATACCATTTGATAATATTCGCTCCGGGGAAATGCATCGGTATTCTCAAAATGCCAGGAAATTTCCACCTGTTTCCCGACATCCAGCTCTTTTTCGGGATAGATATCGCCACTATCGCACGCCGTAAAAGGGAGACAAAGCCCAATCAAGTATATACCAGTTTTTCTCATAAGCCATCTTCTTAAAATGAAAATTGCATCATCACCACGGCGCAATGCATCGCCAGGCCCAGATCGTCCCGATCACGCGAATCTTGATCGGCGTGTCCCCAACGTCCAGTATATTGGTACATGGCCTGCAACTTTAAATTGGAACGGTATGCATACCAGTTCAGTCCCACAGCGGGCATATTTATCGACCCTTTTTCCCGGGTAGAGTTCCTATCCATATAGTCATACCGGACAACCGGTTGCAACTTGCGCGTTACAAAATAACCGGCCTGCACATATCCCCCCAAAAACCAATAAGGTTCTTCTACTTTCTGACGTTTGGTAAATTTCATCTGCATGGCATAGGCCTCGGCACTCAGATAGAGCCGATTGATCAAACGGGTATATTCTACCCCCAAACGCAAATCGTTACTACTCTCCCAGTTGGCCTCCACATTGTAAGAAACCGAGGCGGCATAAGAGACCTTGTCGTTGGTCAAATCGTCCGGATCGCCCTGATAAGAAGGCAATGCTCCCTTGGGCATATAGGCCAAACGTCCGGCATACAGCAACGAGGGGATATGCAGATCGTCGCTCATGGTTTTCTTGGCCATATTGACGTCGCTGCCTGTTCCGTTGAAAATCCCGATACGGTAATCCCACTTGTTTTTCAACAATCCATGTAGTTGAACACCCAAATCGAAACCGGTACCGACATTCGGATTCACCGAATTAATCGACTCGTTGATATTTACCGCTGTTGTCAAGGAGGTAGGTAGTACGGGAAACAACGTTTCGCCCAACGTTACCAGATAGGCTTGTGAAAAAGGTGTCTTGAACTTTCCAACACGGACCCGCAACTCGTCTCTCATATTGATGTCGAACCACGCCTGTTGCAGCAGAGAAGATCCCGTTTTTGCCGCATTTACGGCCAGGTTAAATGTTACGATGTTAAACGCCTTCCCCGAAAATCCGAGAATGGCATTTCCCACCTCAAAACCGCTATTGGCTACCCGGTCCTGATCGGCCAGATCAATTCCTTCGTCGTCGTAATAATTGAACTTTACCGAAGTCTGTACCAAAGAATAGGGTTTGAAAAGGAAATCTCCGGCTTTCGTTGAAAAAGTAAACCCTTTTTTCCCGGCCAGAGAGACGACATCGCTCTCTACATATTTATCGCTGACATAAGGTTGGTCATGCTTTACTTGTGCCGACACATTCGTAACAGCAAAGAACATCGGCAGGCACAACAATTTTATTATTTTCATCTCGTTTGATTATTTCATGTAATTGTTTTGCTTATAAAGATTCTAAGAATGTTATCAGGGCATCCCGTTCCTCCTTGGGCAAACGGCTAAACAGCTCCCGAGAAACAGCCCCCTCTCCACCGTGCCACATGATGGCCTCTACCAGATTTCGGGCCCGACCGTCGTGCAGGAAATAGGTATGTCCGTTCACCCGTTCCTGTAATCCGATTC
>DVNA01000039.1 GCA_018714665.1 Candidatus Gallibacteroides avistercoris
GAAATATGACCTGTTTGATAGGTTGGTTAAGATTGCCGCCATTTACACATCGGACATCAAATGGAGAGACTACTACTTACCGGACGATGAAATCGTTTAAGGTTTGTTAGTACATTTATCACCACACGGAGTAAAAAAATAATAGAAACAATCGCTCATTTTTTTGTACAAAGATGCTATTTTTGTAATCGAAAAGACAAACATCAAAAGAGAAACATTAAAAATACAAAAAGCAAAATGAAAAAAACAAGAGCAGCTATTGTGGGTTATGGTAACATCGGCAAGTATGTATTGAATGCCCTTTCTGCCGCGCCCGATTTTGAATTGGCCGGAGTGGTCAGACGTGATGTCAGCCAGGTCCCCGACGAGTTGAAAGCGTTTCCGGTCGTTTCGGATTTAGGCGAATTGACCGATGTAGACGTTGCCATTCTTTGTACTCCCACGCGTAAAGTGGAAGAATATGCTTCACGGGCGTTGGAATTGGGAATCAATACGGTGGATAGTTTCGATATTCATACCCAGATTTCCGGTTTGCGCAGCCGTTTGGATGTCTTGGCAAAAAAGAACGGAAAAGTATCTATCATCTCTGCCGGTTGGGACCCGGGAAGCGACTCGGTCATTCGGGCGTTGTTGGAGGCGTGTGCTCCCAAAGGGATTACATATACCAATTTCGGTCCGGGAATGAGTATGGGACATACCGTTGCCGTCAAGGCTATCGAGGGGGTCAAAGCAGCCCTGTCCATGACCATCCCTACGGGGACAGGAATCCATAGACGTATGGTGTATATTGAAGTGAAAGAGGGGTACAATTTTGCCGAAGTAGCCCAAAACATAAAAAAAGACGATTATTTCGCTCACGACGAAACGCACGTCATGCAGGTAGAGAGCGTCGATGCGCTGCTGGATATGGGACACGGTGTAAACCTGACCCGCAAAGGGGTCTCAGGAACAACCCAGAACCAACTGTTCGAGTTTAACATGAAGATCAACAATCCGGCCCTGACCGGCCAGGTATTGGTTTCCTGCGCACGTGCAGCCATGTTGCAACGTCCCGGTTGCTATACGATGATTGAGATACCGATGATCGACCTGCTTTATGGCGATCGGGAATCGTTGGTAAAACGTTTGGTATAACCGGTTCCTTTCACCGCATGAAACCAAGATACCGGAAGAGCAATCCTCCGGTATTTTTGTTGCGGGGCATCTGAATTTTGTAAAAAAAGGTCGTTGACGGTATGATAAAATTCATACCTTTGCCATATCACTTCAAAACAGGAAAAATTGAGTATGTTGGATTTTGTAACATGGACGGTAGATCCCGCCATATTTTCATTCGGCTCGCGCGAAATCCGCTGGTATGGTTTGTTGTTTGCCATCGGTTTTTTGGTCGGGTACAAAATTGTAGAAAAAACGTTCCAGCACGACAAGGCACCCGAGGGTTGGATAGACAAGCTTTTTGTCTATGTATTGGTTGCCACCGTTGTTGGAGCCCGTCTGGGGCACTGTTTCTTTTATGGATGGGATTATTACAGTGCCAATCCGGTAGAAATCCTGAAAATCTGGGAAGGCGGTCTGGCCAGTCATGGCGGAGCCATCGGTATTATCATCGCTGTTTTTATCTATTCGCATAAGGTAACCCGCATGAGCCCGTTGTGGACATTTGACCGTTTGGTTATTGCCATTCCGTTGGTGGGCGCTTTTATTCGTTTGGGAAACTTGATGAACCATGAAATTTACGGACATGCCACCTCCTTGCCGTGGGGATTCCGCTTTATCGAAAATTTGCATCAGTGGCGTATGGGTGCAGATCCAGTCTTTTCCGATCCGTCCCATCCTACACAACTCTATGAAGCCTCTTTTTATATCTTGACATTTCTGGTGTTGATGTATATGTATTGGAAGAAAAATGCCGGAGAGCGTCCCGGTCTTATTTTCGGCGTCTTTTTTATCGGTATTTTTTTCTCTCGTTTCTTGATAGAGTTTATAAAAAACGACCAGGAGGCGTTTGAAGCTGATATGCTGCTTAATATGGGGCAGTTGCTCAGTATCCCGTTTATCTTGATAGGCGTTTACCTCATTGTTCGGGCATTGAACCGTCCCCGTGTTTCAGGATTGGCCAAACAACCGGAAGGAACTTCCAAAAAGAGAAAAGGGTAGTCGGATCGGTGTCCGATAGCGATTATTTGTAGGGTGGGGGAATAGTCCTTTGGACAGATGTACAAAGAATCCGGACGATGTTTAACATCGTCCGGATTCTTTTTTGTTGGCATCATTTAATATTACGGGATGAACACTATCCTTGCCCGACGTGTTATATAGATAAATCAGATGAAATGGTTTGAATAAATGATGATGTTTAGGTTATACGGATTAGGTTGGTTGCATCATCAATCGTATGCCAAAAGCATACGAATGTAATACGGGGAAGTTTGTGCTGAATCAATCGGTTTCATTTTTCTTATAACAGACTACTCCGTGTTACAAACGAGGAGATCCTCCCAAGAAAGAGGGTCTCCTTTCTTTTTATATATTGAAAGTATGCTAAGACTCCTGCTCCGACTGATAAGCGTCGATGGCCTTTTTGACCGAGCCGTGCAGCAATAGCAACGATTGCGAGGCGTTGTAGTCGAGCCCGGTTTCGTCCATAATCATACGAGTACCCCGGTCTATGAGCTTTTTGTTGGTAAGTTGCATATTTACCATCCGGTTCCCCTTCACCCTTCCCAGTTGTATCATGGTAGAGGTGGTAATCATGTTTAGAATTAGTTTTTGAGCCGTTCCCGATTTCATGCGGGTACTTCCCGTTACAAATTCGGGTCCCACGATGGCTTCGATGGCGATGTCCGCTTCCTGGGCAATGGGAGAGTCCGGGTTGCAAGAGATGGAGGCTGTCAGGATGCCGTTTTCGCGACAATGCCTGAGGGCGCCTATGACATAGGGCGTAGTACCGGAGGCTGCAATCCCTACTACGGTATCGAGCGACGATATGCGATGTGCCAGCAACTCTTCCCATCCTTTTTCGCTGTTGTCTTCGGCCGACTCTACCGGATTTCTCAGAGCCCTGTCTCCTCCGGCTATCAGACCGATAACCAGGGTGTTGGGCATTCCGAACGTGGGAGGTATCTCCGAGGCGTCCAATACGCCCAGACGGCCGCTCGTACCTGCTCCCATATAGAAAATCCGTCCTCCTTTTTTCATTCGTTTAACAATCTCGGTAACCAATTTCTCAATTTGGGGAATAGCTTTCTCTACGGCATCAGGAACTTTTTTATCTTCGTTGTTGATCTGTTCCAGTAATTCGCGTACAGAACATTGTTCTAAATGGTCGTATGGAGAGGGTTGTTCTGTAATTTTTACAAACGTCATGGCATTTCCTGTTTTTGTTGGTGAAATAAGACAAGCCCCTCTAACGGGGATGGCAAGATACGTCCCATCTCTTTGCCGAATTTAGGGGCCAGGGCCCGCCACGTTTCGGCAAAATGGTAGGCGATCGATCCGGTGGCGTGGAGAGAGGTCAGGTGGCTGGGATAGAAAGCGATGTTCCGCTCGAAAAAGAGCGAAAATTCCCGCTCTATCAGCTCCTTTATTTCCGGCTTATGCCGGTTCCGGTGGATAAAGGGGGCAAGCGAGGCTAAAAAACGGTTCGGGTAAGGTTGTGAATATATCCGCTCTAATAGTCGGGTTTCGGATAGTTGCAGGAATTCCAACAGCTCTTCCTTGGTACCGACGGGAAGAATCCCTTTCAGGCAGTCGGCCACCAGCCGTTTTCCCAAGGCTGCCCCGCTTCCTTCGTCGCCTAAGATGAATCCCAAAGGGGCAACGTGGCGGACAATCTCTTTCCCGTTGTACAGGCAGGAGTTGGAGCCTGTCCCCAGAATAACGGCAATGCCTTCTGTATTGCCGCACAAGGCCCGGGCTGCTCCCAACAAATCGCTGCAAACCTCGATTTTTGGGGCAGGGATACCGGAACACTTTATGCTGCGGACGATACGGTTGTTTATTTCGTTACCGGTGCACCCGGCGCCGTAATAATAGACGGTATTGATTGGCTCGACTTTTGATAGTTGGGGAATCAGCTCTTTTTTCAGGGTTGCGGTTATCTCTGTTTCCGACTGAAAAAAGGGGTTGATGCCGGATGTCCGTATTTTTTTTGTCCTGTTTT
>DVNA01000040.1 GCA_018714665.1 Candidatus Gallibacteroides avistercoris
TAATAAGGATAAAATCAATTTTTTCATAACTCTATATATTTATTTTGTTTTTACAAAGGAAAGAACCAAATTGGGAATCTTTTGGGAAAAATTTCTCTTCTGACTATTTTTTTTCAAAAATAATTTCAAAATGGTGATTTTCCCGTTCAAAAAAATAGTTTAACCGGATATTGTAAATATCTGCAATGGATTTGACAATGGCCAGGCCCAACCCCGTAGAGTCTTTCTTATTTTTGTCTCCCTGGGAAAAACGTCCCATCACCTCATACAGGTTCAACGGTGCACTCCCCCGGTTTGAGAAACGGATTTTCTTATCGAAAATCGTAACGATTACCGGGCATCCGGATTCGTTGTGAACTACGGCGTTTTTCAACAGATTACGCACCAAAACCGAAGCCAGAGTCTCGCTCATGATAAACCGGCACTCTCCTTTTTCTGCCAACTCTATGGGTGTCTCTTGTTGGTATATCTCCCGAAAGTCTTCAACCATCCGCCTCAACAAAGAGTTAAAGAAAATCTCTTTTTCATCAAAATATTGCCCGTTGTTGATCCGGGAGTGCATCAACAGCGTTTTATTGAGTTGTATTATGTGATTAAGTCGACTATGGATTTCGGCAATCTGATTTAATTGGGATTCGGTGAATTCTTCCTGTTCAACTAACATTTCGAGCTTGGACATGGCGATGGCCAAAGGGGTTTGCAACTCGTGCGAAGCATTCTCGATAAACCGCTTTTGCATCTCGTAGTTATGTTCGTTACGCTCGGCCATTTTTTGTACCGTATCGTACAACTTCCGAAACTCTTTTACTTTGACATCTTGTTCCAACGGGTCGTTTTTCTTACCCAACGTAAACCGATCCATCCAATCCAAAAGGCGGAATAAGGGTTTGAGGTTGCGGCGAAAAGTAAAATGGATAATGAGAAAAATGAAAATGATCATGGCCGTGTACAGGTAAACAACATCTGTCAATATCTGTTCGGTCAAATCGTCTTTCTCCAATACAGAGGTAAGAATACGCAATTGATAATATTTCCCGTCGGCCGTCCGAAAAACGGTCTTCAACATCCGGGCCGGCTCTTCTTCGTCTTCTATTTCGATATATATGGTGGTATCCTTGTATTGCTCCTTCATCCGGTGTGCTGCGGCCGACGAAATCTCATCTATAAAATGTTGTGTCATAATATTTCCGGACGAAAGACTCTCTATCCCTTCTGAAAGGACCTTACGGATGATAATCTCCTTATAATCTTCCAACCGATCATCTGTTTCGTCATTTACTTCATCTATGACGTGAAAATAAAATATGACACCCCATATTGGAAGAACCAACAACAAAACCCACAGTACCTGACGCAACGCATATACTTCTAATCTCATATCATTCGGCCATTAACATTTTGTATCCGAATCCGTACACGGCTTTTATTTCGGGTTGTGCCCCGGCATCTTTCAATTTCTTCCTCAGGTTCTTGACCTGAGAATATATGAAGTCAAAGTTATCGGCCTGATCAATGTTGTCCCCCCACACGAATTCGGCCAATGCCGTCTTACCGATTAAACGTCCGGGATTGGACATAAAATAGTATAGCAGGTCGTACTCTTTCCGGTTCAAGACAATCTCCCGGTCATCAACAAATACGGTCCGTTTATCCGGATTTATCTTTAAGTTGCCTACCACCACCTGTACATCGCCGTTATTTTGCTTGCGACGTATAACCGATTTGACCCGGGCATTGAGTTCGGCCAGATGAAACGGCTTTGCCAGGTAGTCATCTGCGCCCAGATTCAACCCCAACACTTTGTCATCGATGGAGTCTTTGGCCGAAATGATTATAACACTGTCGGCCTTACGCAGCTCTTTTATCTCCCGCAACAGGTCCAATCCGCTTCCTCCCGGCAACATGATATCCAGCAGGATACAGTCATAATCGTAATCGTTTATCTTCAACAATCCCTCTTTATAGTTGGAGGCACACTCGACCACAAAACGCTCTTTTGTCAACGACTCCCGCATGGTTTCACGCAAGCCATCCTGATCTTCTATGATTAATATTTTCATCTTGCGACATATTGATTTACAAATTTACACAAAATATTCTGGAAACATTTTGGAAAATAGTATCGTCTCTCTCCTTTACATTTAATTTATAATTATTCATATCCGATTAAACGATATATGAAAAAGGATTGTTACTTTTGCATTATTATACAAACGAAAAACGCAACAGCCATGGCAAAGAATAATCAGGCGACCGGCCTTACCCACAACTCTTTGGAGATAGAGACAGTGATTGTTGGCAATATCACGGCTCCCAAAGACCTGCGCATAGACGGTACGGTACAGGGCGATGTAGCGTGTGCCGGGAAAGTGGTGTTGGGGAAAACCGGTTCAATTGTAGGAAATATCCAGTGTACTACGGCCGAGATTGCCGGAAAGGTTACCGGCAATATTTCTGTCCAACAATCGCTCACACTCAAAAGCAGTTCCATATTTGAAGGGGACATTCAAACGGCCTCGTTAATCATCGAACCGGGCGCCTCCCTGAATGGACAATGCAAAATGTCTCGGGAAAACGCATAAACCGAAACAACGATTCTCTCCTCAAAAACATTTTTATGAACCTCATTTGGCTGAACTCCCGACAAAAAAGGAATTCAGCTTTTTTATTATCTCTACCACTCTAAATATCGATACACGCTATCTAATAAAAAAACGTATATTTGTAGTATTATAGAGTCGGCTCAACATAACCCAATTTAAATACATATTAGGCCTATGAAAAAAATCTGGCATTATCTGGTTGCAGGAACGATTCTATTGTCTGTAACAGCTTGTGGAAACAATCCCCGAAAAACAGAAAACAATATGACTGAAACAAATACTGCCCGCAACACCGTAACATGGGCTGGCGACAGCGTTTCGGCCGTCTGTGAACTGGACGGTGTAAGGGTATGCTGGATTCGCGACAACGTCCAGGAGAAGCTGATGCCGATATCGCTGTTTCCCGATGCAGGCAAGAATCTAATAGACAGTCTCTCGCTCCAAGGGGGAATTCCCTCTACCATCAGTACCTTCTTGGTCGAATCGGACGGCAAACTGATATTGTTCGATACAGGGATGGGGGATAAAAACAGTCGGATGATGGAGGGTTTGCGCTCTTTGAATGTAGCTCCCGAAGATATAAAATACATCTATCTGACCCATTTCCACGGCGACCATATCGGTGGGATGCTGAACGATAACCGGAAAGTATTCCCGAATGCAGAAATCTATGCTTCACAGGCAGAATACGACGGATGGATGGCGATGGACGACAACAAGAAACAGCAGGCAGTAAAAACAATGGGGGCGTATCAGGAACAACTCCATCTGTTTGCTTTCGGCGACTCCCTGCCGGGTAAGGTGGTAGCTCTGGATGCCGTGGGACATACTCCGGGGCATACGGTTTTTCAGGTAGGTAAATTCCTGATTATTGGCGATCTGATGCACGGAGCCGCCTTGCAACTGTCCTATCCGGATATTTGCGCCTCTTTTGACATGGATAAAGCGGCTGCGATAAAAGCGCGCAAATACTATATTCAATATGCAAAAGAGCAAGGGTTGGTGATGGCCGGTATGCACCTCCCGGTACCGGCGTTCTTGAAATAATCGCAAAAAGAATATCAAAGAAAAGGCTGGATTCCCTGCGAAAATCCAGCCTTTTCTTTATGAAATATATTTTTTGCTCGGAAGACGAAACGAGGACGCAACGATTCTACTTTTCTCCGCTTTTTTCAAAAAGCGGAACCAAAAACTTTTGGATTAAACGCACTATTTCGTATTACCAGAAGAAAGATTATGATAAACGCGTCCCCTTGGGGTGTTACGATGGCGCGAGTCTTCTCCATCAGTTATATATAATCAATGTCTTACCAGCTCGTATCTTACTGTTTCTCAAATTATTCCACTCCTTCAAATCTTTGATGGAAACCCTGTGTTTACGGGCTATGGTGGACAGGGTATCGCCGTTCTTGATTTTATAATAGATCGCGGTTCCTATCCCGGCTTTTCCTTTGGCCAGCAGGGGGCCGGCAATGGAACGTCGTTGCAACGAGTCTGCCTTATATGCCACAATAGAGTCCTGCTCTTCGATAAAGGCATAGATGTATTGCGAGGGCAGACAGAGCGAACGCGATTTGATACTGTCGCCCGGAATAATGTCGCGCCGATAATGGGGATTCAGGTCGCGAATCTGCTCAATAGGGACTTTTAACACTTCGGATATCTGGACCATGTGGTACGGACGGTTCAACTCTACCGTATCGATGGAGGTGGTGAAATCGGTTTGTACCGGGCAAATATTGTGTTCGTTATAATAAGTCATCACGTAATTGGCAGCAATGAACAGAGGTACATAACTGCGGGTTTCACGCGGGAGATAGTAGTATATCTCCCAATAGTCGCGCTTGCCTCCGGCCCGACGAATGGCTTTGTTGACAGTTCCCGGCCCACAATTATACGCGGCTATCACCAGATTCCAATCTTGGTATATGTCATACAACTCTTTTAGATAACGGGCGGCCGCCGCACTCGATTTATAGGGGTCGCGACGTTCATCGACCAGACTGTTTACCTCCAATCCCATTAATTTGGCCGTAGGGAGCATAAACTGCCACAATCCGGCAGCTCCGGCCCGAGAGGTTGCCTTGGGATTCAAAGCCGACTCTATAATCGGCAAATATTTCAGTTCCAACGGAAGGCCATTTTTTTCCAACTCCTGCTCAAATATCGGGAAATAATATACTCCCAACCCCAGCATATACTCTACCAACTCACGACGGCGACCGGTATATAAATCAATAAACTGCCTAACTACACTGTTATACGGCATTTCGATATAGGCCGGCAACATCTCCAATCGCCTGCGATAAACCGAATCGGGATAAACAATGTTATCTACCTGGCTGACACACGACGAGTCTCTGTGGGCGTATGTTTGCACAAACCAGTCTGTCAACAGGCTATCGACATCGTTTTCAAGGCTCTCCGGCAACATAATGGCATCGTCGTAAATGGAATCGGCTGCGGGTGAATGTCTCTTCCTGGGCCACTGCTGCGGCTGCTCTACCTCGCTATCCAGATGTACGGAATCCGGGATAAGACGAATAGAAACGGTATCCGCCCCCAACTGACTTACGGGATGTTGCCCGTATATCAATCCGACCGGTACATATAATAAAAAGAATACAATAATTACAACAAATCTCATAATGTGTGTGTGTTAAAAAGTCAGGGCACATTGCAACCCGAACATGGAGGGATGCAAACGTTCCGGCTCAATCACGGCCGGAGCCACCCGCATACTCAGATCGGGAGAGATGGTAAAGTTGTACAACTGTGCATCAACATAAGCATCGACCATGCACAGCAGATACAAACCCACCATGGAAATGATGCACAAATCGCGGTTCCGTCGGAAATAGTCTTTTCGTTTCTTCAACGAACTTTGAAGCCACTCCATATCCAGCGACTCTTCGGTCATGTATGCTGGCAGGAAATCCATGTAACTGTTGGTATTGGGGTCATTGTCCATGGCATCGCGATAGGCGGTGGAATAGTCCTTATAATAACGGTTATTCCACGAGAATCCATAAGTCAACCCCATATATCCACCTATTACAAGCGGCAGTTTCCAATATTTACGGTTATAGACCTGTCCCAATCCCGGGAAAAGGGCCGAATACCAAACGGCTTTCATCGGATCTGGTGCGAAAACAACAGGTTGAGACACCTCCTGCTCAACAGGTGCTGTAAGCAACGAATCCTGATTCAGGGATACGGTATCTTGCCGGAAAACCTCCTTTTCCTGAAAATTATGGTCTTGTGCACGGACCGTAGCCGACACCAGAACAAAAACCGTCAATATCTGAATGACCTTTTTTAACAAAACCGTTCTCTCTTTTTTGAGTTAAATCACGCTTTCAATTTATCCAGGATGGATATTATCCGTTCCAATTCTTCCTCATTTTTAAAGGAGATGCTGATTTTTCCCTTCCCTTTTTGATTGCAATTCACCTGTACCGGCGTACGGAAATATTCGGACAGGTGTTTTTTCAACAGGTCGAATGTCGGAAGGTTCTCTTTGGTACTCTTTTTCGGACTCTTTATCGTATCCTGGGACAAACCGTCGTTCATCGATTTGACCATCTCCTCGACCTTGCGCACCGAATAGCCGTGTTCCAGAATCAACTCGTATATTTTGAGTTGCAACGACGGCGGAATACCGATCAGTGCCCGGGCATGCCCCATATCTATTTTCTTGTTCTTCAATCCCATCTGTACCTCGGCCGGAAGTTTGAGCAGGCGGAGGTAGTTGGCAATGGTGGCCCTTTTCTTTCCTACCCGGTCGCTCAACTTCTCCTGTGTCAGGTGGTACTGCTCTATCAATTTCTGAAAACCCAAGGCTATTTCAATGGCATTCAGGTCTTCCCGTTGGATATTTTCGATGAGGGCCATTTCAACAACCGTCTCGTCTTCAACGGTACGGATATAGGCAGGAACGGTTGTAAGCCCTGCCAACAACGCGGCGCGATAACGCCGTTCGCCGGCAATAATCTGATAGCTTTCGTTTCCTACCTGACGCAAAGAGATGGGCTGTATGATACCGAGTTCGCGAATGGATGCGGCCAATTCGCCCAACGCATCTTCGTCGAACTCACGACGGGGCTGGTCGGGGTTGGGGGAGATTTTCGACAACTCGATCTCATTGATCGACGACGATCCGCCCGTCTTTATATCGTCCATGGTAATGAGGGCTTCCAATCCCCTGCCTAACGCATTTCTTTTTACTGCTGCCATATTCGGAATATCTTTATGTCTTGTTTTTCTTTATCAACTCTTCGGCCAACTGCAAATGGTTCTGGCTTCCGCGCGAGTCGGCATCATACAGCAACACGGGCATACCGTGGCTGGGAGCCTCGCTCAACCGGATGTTGCGCTGAATGACGGTAGTAAACACCAAATCGTTGAAATATTTTTTCAATTCCTCGTATATCTGATTGGCCAAACGCAACCGCGAATCGTACATGGTGAGCAGAAAACCTTCTATTTCAAGAGAAGGATTCAATTTTGAGCGAACTATCTTAATGGTATTCAATAGTTTGCTGATACCCTCCAAAGCAAAATACTCGGCCTGGACAGGTATGATAATCGAATCGGCCGCGGTAAGCGAATTGACCGTTATCAACCCCAACGAAGGGGAACAGTCTATGAGGATATAATCGTATTCGTTGCGAACCTCTTTTAAAAGCGATGCCATGACGTGCTCCCGCTCTTCGATATTCAGCAATTCAAGCTCGGCTCCAACCAAATCAATCCGCGAACAGACAAGGTCGAGCCCTTTTACGCAGGTTTCTACCATGGCCTCTCGGATGGAGGTACGGGAAATCATACATTCGTATATGGAGGTGGTTACCAAACGCAAGTCCAACCCCAACCCGGAAGTGGCATTGGCTTGCGGATCGGCATCGACAAGCAACACTTTTTTACCCAATGAAACCAACGATGCCGCCAAATTGATGGCCGTAGTAGTTTTTCCCACTCCGCCTTTTTGATTTGCTATGGCAATTATTTTACTCATAAACTCATTTTATTTCAAGCAACAAAAGTAAAGACAAAACGCCCAAATCTGAACATCCGGCCGTTATTATTTGCTTTTTCTGTTAATAACTTGCCCCGATTGTTGATAACAATTCGATACAAGGGTATGCGACAACTCTTTTGCCCGGCTGACAAAGATACGATTTTTTGCCTATTTTAGTTTTCTCTTTCAACTTATTTAGCAATCAACCGGATAGGGAATATCGGGTATATGCTCTTTTCTATTCTGCTTTTTTGCTATTTTTGTATGAAATCTGAAACAAAAACAATCGTATGACAAATAGTAAAAAAGACGAACCTCTTATTTTAATAACCAACGACGACGGATTCGAGGCCAAGGGAATCCAAATATTAACGCAAATTGCACTCCAATTCGGTAACGTGGTGGTGGTTGCTCCCGATGGTCCCCGTTCGGGCCAATCGTGTGCCATTACTCCTCGTGATCCGTTGTATATTACCGAGCATAAAACATCTTCTGACAAATTACGTTTATTCAGTATAAACGGGACGCCCACCGACTGCGTAAAGCTCTCCATACACGAAATCCTGACAGAAAAACCCGACTTGCTGCTTTCGGGCATCAACCACGGTTCCAACTCGGCAATCAGTGTCATCTATTCGGGTACGATGGGGGCTGTGTTTGAAGGTTGTGTACAACACATTCCCTCCATCGGTTTTTCGCTTTGCTCGCATTTACCCGATGCCGATTTTTCTGTATCTATACCTGTTATCGAAAAAATAACACGTCTGGCGTTACAAAAATCCCTGCCGAAGGGTGTATGCCTGAATGTCAACATCCCGGCAACGGAGAAGCTGAACGGCATCCGGATTTGCGAACAGGCCAAAGGGTATTGGACAGAAGAGTTCGTTCGGAAAAGGGATGAATCGGGACGGACGTTTTTCCAACTGGCCGGATATTTTGAAAACGAAGAACCGAACAACACGGCTACCGACGAATGGGCTTTGGCAAACGGTTATGCATCGGTGGTACCTTGCAAAATAGACAAGACCGCCCGTCTGTTGTTACCTCAATTCGAGCAATGGCTGGGAAACGACTAACTCCGGACATCGACAAAGGGGAACTTATAAACCGCTCTCTCTGGCGTATAAAAAACAGGGGCTTCGGTTCTAAGACAACCGAAGCTCCTGTCGATTAAAAATCACCGAATACGATTATTTCAAATTAAACCGGTAGGTAATCGTCCCCGACTGGTTGGCCGTACCGCTAATGGCATTGAATTTTGCCCTTTTGGCGGCTTCTCGGGCGGCATTGCGCAACGAGGTATTTTCGATGGTGGTACCTTTGCCTATTTCGGCCATGATGACATTGCCTTTGGGATCTACCGTGATGGAAATGACTACCTTTCCCTCTTCCTGGGCCTGGTATGCCGGGCGAGGAAGGCCTTCTCCTCCCAACGAACGCCCGTTCAGGTCGAAATCGCCGATACCTCCTACGCCGGTACTTTTGCCTTCGGTAGAGTTTCCAAAGGGACTACCCTGATTGCCCGCTCCGCTTTCGGCTGTACCGCTGCTTCCCTTTTGACTGCCCGAACCGAATGCGCCTGCCGTACGTTTGGCTATATCGGCCGCCTTGCGTTCTTCTTCCTGTTTTTTCCGCTCAGCCTCTTCTTTTTCCTTCCGGATGCGTTCCTCTTCTATGCGTTGTTGCTTTTCCTTCTCTTCTTGTTCTTTCTTGCGTTTTATATCTTCTTCAATCGCCACGGATTCCTCGATGTCTTGCGTTACAATCTCTTCGGCTTCCTGAGGTTTCGGCGTTGGCGGAGGGGTAGGCTGCTGTACCGGTTCGGGCGCATCGCCCGTATGCTGGGGTTCAAATGTTCCCCGAGCCGCGTCGATATTGCCGAATTGTACCAATACGCCGCCATCGTCCGTGGGCAACGTCTGCGTAAAGGTAAAATAACACAACAAGAGGATCAGCAGCGTATGAAATCCTACGGTACCGACAAGTGCATACGTTCTATTTTTATCGTTGTCTTTCACGCCGTGTTATTTTTTCGATGGCCGAGTAGCCAACACCATTTTAAAACGATTTTCACTTCCGATATTTAATACCTTGATTACCTCCTTGTAGGGTACCGACTCGTCGGCGTACAGGGCTACATACATTTCGGGCTCGGCATCTTGCTTTTCAACCAGAAACGGAGCGATGTCATCGAACTGAACCATCTTTTCTTTCTGGTTGCCGTATCCTACATAGTAATTGAGGTTGGCATCTATGGTTACTCGTGCCAGCGGTTTGGCCGAGGTCTGCTGCTTGCTTTGGGGCAACAACACTTTTATGGCATTGGGGAACACCACGGTAGATGTTACCATAAAAAATATAAGCAACAGAAATATTACGTCTGTCATAGAGGCCATACTGAATGTGGCCGCTATTTTATTTCTCCTTTTTAATGCCATTCTTTTGCTTTTTTAGTTTGCGGGTTCGTTTAACAGGTCCATGAATTCCATGGTCCTGGCCTCCATTTTATTGACAACGCCATCTACTCTCGATACCAAATAGTTGTAGGCAAACAGGGCAATGATCCCCACTACCAACCCGGCAACGGTGGTTACCAACGCTTCGTAGATACCGGCTGAAAGCAGGGTTATGTCGGCTGCGCTTCCGGCTGAGGACATATCGAAAAACGCCCGTACCATACCGGTTACCGTACCCAAAAAGCCCAACATAGGAGCTCCGGCAGCGGTAGTAGCAATGACGGTGAACCCTTTTTCAAGTTTGGCCACTTCCATGTTCCCGACATTTTCTATGGCTACCAGTACATCGTTCATCGGACGTCCTAAACGAGAAATGCCTTTCTCTACCATACGGGCATACGGGGTATTGCTCTTGCGGCAGAGGTTGAGTGCTGAATCGATTTGTCCTTCGTGTATGTAATCTTTTATTCTGTCCATAAAGGTGGTGTCTTCTTTTTCTGCCTGGCGAATCGCCAAAATGCGTTCTATCAGGATATATACGGCCAATATGGAAAGCAATAGCAAGGGGATCATGATGATACCGCCTTTCAGGCTGAGTTCCCACATACTGAGTTCCGGCTCCTGCACTTCGGAGAGTTGTGTCAGTTCGGGCATCGTTTCGACAGCTTCCTGGGCTGCTTGCTGGATGGATAATAACAGGTTCATTGGTTGATTCTTTTATAACGATTAATTTTTATTTATTTCAAATTCAAGCAGGCTTTGTACTGGCGGATGGCCTCTCCCAATCCCAGATAGAGGGCATCGCATATCAGGGCGTGCCCGATGGATACTTCGTCCAAATACGGGATGTTCACCGCCAGGTAGTGTAAATTGGAGAGATTCAGGTCGTGCCCGGCATTTATACCCAACCCTAACTTACGGGCGGTCTCTGCCGCTTGTACAAACGGCGCGACGGCAGCCTCTTTGTCCTTTTCGTATTTTACCGCATAGGGCTCCGTGTAGAGTTCTACCCGATCGGCTCCTGTCTTGGCGGCCCACTTGATCTGTTCTATGTCATCGGCCGATACAAACAGGGAGGTACGTATGCCTGCTCCGTTGAACTTATCGACAATTTCGGACAAGAAATCCATGTTCTCGGCTACGTTCCAGCCCGAATCGGATGTCAAGGCATCGGGAGCATCCGGCACCAGCGTTACCTGCTCAGGCTTTACTTTCAATACCAGATCGATAAACTGGGGCGATGGATAACCCTCTATATTGAATTCGCTTTTTATCAAAGGACGCAACGCAAACACGTCGCTGTATTTTATATGGCGCCCGTCGGGACGGGGATGAACGGTTATTCCCTCTGCACCAAACTGTTCGCAATCTACCGCCACTTTTTGTACATCCGGCACATTTCTTCCGCGAGCATTCCGCAAAGTAGCGATTTTATTAATGTTTACACTCAGTTTTGTCATTCTTCGCTTATCGTAGATATTCGTCTAAAATATATTTTTAAAACGAAAGGGTTGTTCGTTTCGTACGATGCAAAAATAATAGTATTTGCAGAAAATTCCGTCAAAATATGTATAAAAGATTTTTTTAAATCTTTTTTATGGCGTACGGCCGGCATTAAATGTAAAAAAATGTGTACGTTTGTACGTTTGGCAAAAACGACACAGGACGGCTCCGTCAGGTTACAGTCTTGTGAACTCCAATAAAGACAAATGTAGTATATGAAGATAGCGATTTTCGGGAATAAACATCAGAAAGAAAAAAGTGCACAAGCCAGACTCCTGTTCGGAGTTTTGGAAAAGTATGGCGTGGAGGTGGCCATTTGTAAGGACTTTTATGCATTTCTGGTATCCAATATGGATTTGCGCCCCCAAACCACGCAACTGATTTCTGACGACTACTTCGATGCCGACATCGCCATCAGCATGGGTGGAGACGGGACGTTTCTGAAAACGGCCGAACGGATCGGGCGGAAAAACATCCCGATTTTGGGCATCAACACCGGGCGCCTGGGATTCCTGGCCGACGTGGCACCGCAAGAGATAGAACAGACCATCGCTGAAATCATCAGCGGGCAATACCTGGTGGAGGAACGTTCGCTGCTGCAACTGCAAACCCAAGGGCTTTGCAAATCTTTTTATCCTTACGCTCTGAATGAAATTGCCGTATCGAAACGGGACTCGTCATCCATGCTTACCATACATACTTTTCTGGACGACAATTACCTGAATGCGTACCAGGCCGACGGTTTGATCATTGCTACTCCGACCGGTTCGACAGCCTACTCCCTGAGCGTGGGAGGACCGATTATCGTACCGCAGGCTCACAATTTCGTCATTACGGCAGTGGCTCCCCACAGCTTGAATGTGCGCCCATTGGTCATCAACGACAACTCTATCATCCGCTTGCAGGTGGAGAGCCGCAATACGAATTTCCTCATAGGGGTAGACGGACGGTCGGCTGTCATGAACAGCCGGTATGAGTTGAACATCCGCAAAGCCGATTATACAACAAAGGTGGTCAAGAGACTTGACCACCTGTTTCACAATACGCTCCGCAACAAACTAATGTGGGGAGCGGATAAACGCATCTAACATCTAACCTATATTAACTTAATCATGAGTTTACATTTGAAGCCAATGCACGTTGATGTGCCAAACTGGATTTGAAAGCAGTACGGGCAGGCAGGAGAAGGTCCAATACAACAGCAAAACAATTCCCACAAGCCAACTTATACCCAAGACCCAGTTGATGGCCTTGCTGAGCGGTTTTTCTAAAACCGCACTGACAATCAAGAAACGGATCAACGCGACAATCGGGATTCCAAAAACAAGCAACAGCCCAAAAATCAAAGGGGTAGAATGTGATATTACAGGCCACAAACTATCAGGAATACCCATACCAGGGAGATGAGGAGCCATCAGAGCCCCCTCGTCAAAAATCCACGCTAAGGAGGACAGAATCATCGCCCCAAAACCGAAAGACATTAAAAACAGCAACAAGGCACTGATGATCCCTACTACGATCAAGGTAATGACGATTATTAGCAATACCCGCAAAACTACCGCCAGCGCAGATCTTGTTTTCCGGAATACCGAACCGCCATCTCCCTTCTTCTTTTCGGCCAGAATACTGTGCCGTATATTGTCGATGGTAACGGCATATCCGTTCATCTGCAACTTCTGGGCAGAGCTCTTCGCCTCGGGGATGATAATCCACATCAACAGATACAGCAACACGGAAGCTCCCCACAAAAAGGCAAATATAACGAAAAGGATACGTACAATATTGGCATCTATATTCAGGTAATGACCTATCCCGGAGGAGACTCCGCCCAACACCTGATTGTCCGGATCGCGAAACAACCGTTTGGGTCCTTTTTCATACGGGGTATTCAATATCTCCTCTTCGCTCTTTTCGGACGATGGCTGGGCGGGAGCGTCGCTCGCCTCTTTGTGCCCGCCGACGTTTTCCGGTCCGGCCTCCAACCCGTCTTTTTCAAAATCTTCGGGATGGCCCATTATCTCAATCACTTCTCTGGCATCTCTGACGGTGAGCACTTCGAGACCGTAACGAATCCGTTCCTTAAACAGGTCGGACATACGGCTTTCGATGTCTTCCAATATCTCGTCAGCCCCCTCTTCGTTTTCAAAATGGTTCTTCAAGCTATCCAGATACTGGCGCAACAATTCGTATGCATCTTCATCGATATGGAAGATCGATTGCCCTAAATTTATGGTTGTAGTCTTTTTCATAACAAATTATAGCCTGCTTATTGTTTATCTGAAAGAGTCCTGTCCGGCAATGTAATCGGGAACCCTATTGTCCGGCTCCGAGAAACGGTTGCCTTCGCCACGATCCTCTTTTATATGGTTGATAACTTGATTCAAATCGTTCCACGAAGCCTCCAACTCTTCCAGGAAAAGACGTCCTTCCGGCGTCAGTTCGTAATATTTTCTGGGTGGCCCCTGTGTCGATTCGACCCAACTGTAAACCAAAAGTCCCGAGTTTTTCAAACGCGTCAACAACGGATAGAGCGTCCCCTCTACAACGATGAGGCGGGCCTCTTTCAAGGCCTGTATAATATCAGACACATAGGCTTTCTTCTTATTCAGTATCAGCAATGTGCAATACTCTAAGATTCCTTTCCGCATCTGGGATTTTACATTTTCCGTATTCATTCATCCTTCCCTTAATAGCATCACAAAGATACGCGTATTTTAAGTACTATGCAATACAAACTACTATATTTAACTTATTTTTTATCAAATAACGTACTCAAAAGGGAAAACGTCGAACCGACCCGAGCAAAAGAGACGGTATCATCGGCTAAACAGATTTATAATTTAACAAGAAATGAGCTACCTTTGTTGTATGAAACTCCGAAAAATCGAAAATACCGAATGGGGCACCATTGCCGTCCGGACACACGCACAGGCACGACACGTCATATACCGGGTCAAAAACGGACAACTAACCATTACCGCACCTCCCGGCCTCTCCCTGGAAACCATTCAAACCCTCATCGGAGAAGAGCGGGAACGAATAAAAAAACTTACAAACAAAAGAGTGTCTTTCTTACAGGCAGGGGATATGATTACGACCCGCTGCTTTACCATACATCTGGTGCCACACAAAGGGAACCGACTGCACTTTTCGCTGCACGAGCAACTGCTGACCATCCTCTATCCCGCCGATATACCGATTGAAACTCCTTCTTTACAACGCGCTCTAAAAAAGGGCATTTGCCATTTCCTGCACCAATCGGCCTGCTCCTTCCTGCCGACAAGAGCCGAACAACTCAGCCGCCGGACCAATGCTCCTTACTGGTCCGTCAGCATATCGCACGGGCGACAAAGATTGGGCAAATGCGACATCCGTGGCAACATCTGGCTATCCTACTACCTGATGCTGCTTCCCGACCGCCTGATCGACTATGTTATCTGCCACGAACTGGCACACCTCAGCGAAATGAACCACAGCAAACGGTTTCACCAAATATGCAACCAGTATTGCAATGGGAAGGAAAAAATCTTAGAAAAAGAGTTGAAACAATTCGTTTTTCCTATTCCCTAAAAAGAGAAAATAAAGAATAATAAAACATAATTTTATCGGAGTATACTGCAATTTTATCGAAAAAAGAGAGAAGAATTTGGTAGAGCCACCTAATATATATATCTTTGTAGCTGGAATGGGAGAAGATGGGAGGGGGCAAAAATGCCCCCTCGTTTTGTTCCTAAACTGTTCAAAAAAATGATTGAGAAAAAAGAGATAACAGCCATCATCCAGGAATGGATAGCGGACAACGCCGGCTACTTTTTGGTAGATGTGGAGATAAAACCCGGCAATTCGATCGTCGTAGAGATAGACCACAACGAGGGGGTGGATATTTCGACCTGCTCGGATTTGAGCCAATTCATCGAATCGCGTCTGGACAGAGACGTGGAAGATTACGAACTGGAAGTGGGCTCTGCTGGATTGACCGCTCCTTTCAAAGTATTGGGACAATACCTGAAAAATATCGGTAACGAAGTGGAGGTATTGACCAAAAGCGGACAAAAATTGGCAGGGGTTCTGAAATCGGCCGACGACTCCGGATTTACCCTCACGGTAGTAAAAAAGGTGAAACCAGAAGGCAGCAAGAAAAAAATAGAGATAGAAGAGGATTTATCCTTTCAAACAGACGAAATAAAATACATCAAATATTTAATCCGATTCAAATAGAATATGGCCAAGAAAGAAGAAACTATCAGCATGGTTGACACGTTCGCCGAATTTAAAGAATTGAAAAATATCGACAGAACAACCATGATCAGCGTTCTGGAAGAGTCGTTTCGCAATGTGCTGGCAAAGATGTTCGGCACCGACGAAAACTTCGACGTCATCATCAATCCCGACAAAGGAGATTTTGAAATATGGCGAAACCGTACCGTAGTAGAAGATGGTACCGTTACCGACCCCAATTTGCACATATCGTTGTCGGACGCAAAAAAAATAGAAGAAGACATCGAGGTAGGCGAAGAGCTGACAGACGAGGTGTTCTTTGAAAAATTCGGACGACGAGCCATTTTAAACCTGCGTCAAACGCTTGCATCGAAAATACTGGAACTGCAAAAAGATAGCTTGTACAACAAATACAAAGACCGTATCGGACAAATCATCAGCGCAGAGGTATATCAGATATGGAAAAAAGAGATGTTGCTGCTCGACGATGAAGGGAACGAACTCCTGTTGCCCAAAACAGAACAGATTCCTTCCGATTTTTATCGGAAAGGAGAAACGGTACGGGCCATCGTGGCACGGGTGGACAACAAAAACAACAACCCCAAGATCATTCTCTCGCGCATCTCGCCCGTATTCCTGCAACGCCTTTTCGAGCTGGAAGTACCCGAAATACACGACGGATTGATCCTGATCCGCAAAATAGCCCGCATACCGGGCGAACGGGCCAAAATAGCCGTCGAATCGTACGACGACCGTATCGACCCCGTAGGAGCCTGCGTCGGCGTAAAAGGCTCGCGCATACACGGCATCGTCCGGGAACTGAGAAACGAAAACATCGACGTGGTAAATTATACCACCAACGCCTCGCTGTTTATACAACGTGCATTGAGCCCGGCCAAGATATCATCTATCCGACTGAATGAAGAGGAGAAAAAAGCCGAAGTATTTCTCAAACCCGAAGAGGTATCCCTGGCTATCGGCAAAGGCGGACTGAACATCAAACTGGCCTGTATGCTGACCGAATACACCATAGACGTATACCGCGACCTGGATGAAGCCGAAGAGGAAGATATCTATTTGGACGAATTCAAAGATGAAATAGATGAATGGATCATCGAATCGCTCAAAAGTATCGGATGCGCCACCGCCAAGAGCGTATTGGCCATGCCGCGCGAAACCCTCATCGAAAAAGCGGATCTTGAAGAGAGCACCGTCGATGAAGTAATCGGTATTCTAAAAGCCGAATTTGAAGAATAACCGGCGATCGGACGGGGAAACCGCCCGATAACATCCGGCCCGGGTAACGAAAAATTTGTTTCCCTACTCTTATAATGTATTAATGATAAAACCCAATATGACGATCAGGTTAAACAAAGTAGCAAGAGATTTAAACGTAGGAATTCAGACGGCTGTCGATTTCCTGCAAAAGAAGGGATTTACCATCGAGGCGAACCCCATGACCAAAATTAGTGACGAACAACACGCTTTGCTCATCAAAGAGTTCAGCAAAGATCAGCATCTGAAAAAAGAATCCGATCGGATCAGTCTTGAACGCCACAACAAAGAGAAGAGCAAAGAAAGCGTTTCAATCGAAGGCTACGAATCTGATGAAAAAGAGAACAAACCGGATGAGATCGTCGAAATACGAACCGTTATTTCGGACGAAATAAGGCCTCGCATCAAACAGGTAGGGAAGATAGATTTAAACGCCTTAAACCCGAAACATGGAAAAACGGCGAAACCGCACGACAGCTCTTCTGAAAAGAGTACCCCGGCAACCGCATCACCGGTAGCAAAAGAACCGATCAGCGCCAAAGCGGAAACGCCGTCAGATAACCAAGCAGAAGAAAAGCAGCCCTCCTCTCCTGCCGAATCGAAAACAGACAACATCAATGCCACCCCTACGGGAACTAATACTGTGCCGGAGGAAACAGATATACCAGAAAAAAGTTCCCAAGAAACGGAACCCGAGAACAAGGAAGAAGAGGTATTTACCTTGAACCATCCGAAATTGGCCAATACGATCAATGTCGTAGGAAAAATTGATCTTGAAGCCCTGAACCAACAGACCCGGCCCAAGAAAAAATCGAAAGAAGAACGCCGAAAAGAACGGGAGGCCAAAGAGATTAAACGAAATGAGTTAAAGAAAAACTTTGCCTTGGCCAAAGAGAGCGCTGACAACGAACCAGAGACAGAACGAAAAAGAAGAAAGCGTATCAACAAGGAAAAGATTGATATAGAACATGCTGCTTCAACGGTGGGAACAAACAAGCCCAACCGTCCGTCGCGAGATAATTCGGCAGGCAAAAACAAGCCTAAACTCAAAAAACCTGTCAAAACTGAAATAAACGAAGAAGACGTTCAAAAACAGATTAAAGAGACGCTGGCTCGGCTAACTACCAAAACTCCCAAAAAAGGGACCAAACACCGTAAAGACAAACGGGAAGCCTTCCAGAACCGGATGCAGGAAATGGAAGAACAGGAAATGGCAGAAAGCAAAATCCTGAAACTGACGGAATTTGTTACCGCCAACGACTTGGCCAACCTGATGAACATCCCGGTGAACCAGGTTATTGCCACGTGCATGAGCATCGGCATCATGGTATCTATCAACCAGCGCTTAGACGCCGAAACCATCAACATTGTAGCCGAAGAGTTTGGTTACACCACCGAATACGTGAGTGCCGAAGTAATCGAGGCCATTGCTTCGGAAGAAGAGGAAGACTCCGAAGATGATTTGCAGCCCAGAGCCCCCATCGTTACGGTGATGGGACACGTGGACCACGGTAAAACCTCTTTGCTCGACTACATCCGCAACGCCAACGTAATAGCCGGTGAGGCCGGCGGTATTACCCAACATATCGGCGCCTACAACGTAAAACTGAGCGACGGCCGCCGCATCACCTTCCTCGATACTCCGGGACACGAAGCCTTTACCGCCATGCGTGCCCGCGGAGCCAAGGTAACGGATATTGCCATCATCATCGTGGCAGCGGACGACAATGTGATGCCCCAAACCATCGAAGCTATCAACCACGCATCGGCAGCAGGCGTTCCTATGGTATTTGCCATTAACAAGATTGACAAACCCAATGCCAACCCCGACAAGATAAAAGAGGAGCTGGCCAACATGAACTACCTGGTAGAAGACTGGGGTGGTAAATACCAGTCGCAGGAGATCTCGGCCAAAAAAGGTACCGGCGTACACGAGCTACTGGAAAAGGTGTTGCTGGAAGCCGAACTGTTGGATCTCAAAGCCAATCCCAACAAACGGGCAACTGGATCTATCATAGAATCAACGCTTGACAAAGGACGCGGATATGTGGCCACGGTGCTGGTAGAAAACGGTACCCTGAAAACCGGAGATATCGTCTTGGCCGGAACCCAATACGGACGTATCAAAGCCATGTTCAACGAACGGAACCAGCGCATTACAGAGGCAGGTCCGGCCGAACCGGTATTGATACTGGGGCTGAACGGAGCTCCTCAGGCCGGTGACAAATTCAACGTACTGGAATCCGACCAGGAGGCCCGCGAAATAGCCAACAAGCGCGAACAGCTTCAACGGGAATTGGGATTGAGAACCCAAAAGATATTGACGCTGGACGACATCGGAAGAAGAATCGCCATAGGCAACTTCCAGGAACTGAACATCATTGTAAAAGGCGACGTGGACGGTTCTATCGAAGCGTTGAGCGACTCGTTGATCAAACTCTCTACCGAAGAGATACAGGTCAATGTCATCCACAAGGCCGTCGGACAGATCTCCGAATCGGACGTTACGCTGGCAGCAGCCTCGAACGCCATCATCATCGGGTTCCAGGTACGCCCCTCCATATCGGCCCGCAAACTGGCAGAAAAAGAGGGTGTGGACATCCGCTTGTACTCGATTATCTACGATGCCATAGAAGAGGTAAAATCGGCCATGGAGGGAATGCTCTCGCCCGAAATAAAGGAAGAGATCACCTCGACGGTAGAGGTACGCGAAACGTTCCACATCTCCAAAGTGGGAACCGTGGCCGGATGTATGGTAAAAGACGGCAAGATAAAACGGAACTCGAAAGTACGCCTCATCCGCGACGGTATCGTCATTTACAGCGGCGAACTCGGATCGCTCAAACGGTTCAAGGACGACGTAAAAGAGGTTGTCAGCGGATACGAATGCGGATTGAACATTACCAACTACAACGACATCAAGATTGGCGATATCATAGAAGCATACGAAGAGGTCGAGGTCAAGAAGAGCCTGTAAACAACCTCGGGAAGCAACCGCCGAAATGCAACCTTTTTAATACGAGAGAAACACAGTGGGACACATCCCGGGAAATACCGGACATGAAATTTCTTCTGTGTTTCTTTTTCTATATCGACAGAACCGCGAAACGGAGGCAGAACAAAAGAAATGGAGAATCTCAACTACCTGGATATTATCATCCTGTGTTTCCTGTTATACGGAATCATCCGGGGTGCCATGAGCGGACTGGTGCGACAGGCCCTCTCGCTGGCAGGCTTGGTGATAGCCGTTTTCTGCTCACAATTTGTTGCCATCCCAATCGATTCGCTGCTGAATACCTTATTGCAGGTTCCGGCAAATATCTCCAAACCACTCGCCTTCTGTTTTGCCTTTCTACTGATTTTGCTCGCCTGTGAAATATGCATCCGGTTATTGGACAAGATTCTTTCCATAACGCGGCTAAGCGGAATCAACCGGTTGCTGGGCATCGTTTTTTGCGAGCTTAAAATCATCGTTATTTTAAGTGTGGCCATCAATATCTACGAATTCTCTGACAAAGAATCAAAACTGATAAGCCAGAACGCGAAAGGAGAATCGCTTCTATACCTACCCGTACAGGAAGCAGCACCGGCTCTTTTTTCACTCGTCACCCGGGAAATAGAGTGGGAAGATTTAAAAAACAGAATCAATCCAAACAAAGAGAATAACGGAAACGTTCTCTCTAAAACGGTTCTGACCCATACAGAACAGAACGATTATGGAACAAGATACATCTAAAAAAATCATTCGTGAGGTAACCTCGTCCGACTACAAATACGGATTTGTTACAGAAATCGATACGGACATTATTGAACGGGGCCTGAACGAACAGGTAATACGGCTCATCTCCGAGAAGAAACGGGAGCCGGAATGGTTGCTCGAATTCAGGTTGAACGCATACCGTTACTGGACTACCCTGGAAATGCCTCGCTGGGCTCACCTCGACATCCCGGAGATCGACTACCAGGGAATCAGCTACTACGCCGCACCCAAAACCAAGGAGGCACCCAAAAGCCTCGACGAGGTGGACCCCGAACTGTTGAAAACGTTCAACAAACTGGGTATCTCGCTCGAAGAGCAGATGATGCTATCGGGTATGGCCGTGGACGCGGTGATGGACAGCGTGTCGGTACGTACCACTTTCCGAGAAAAACTGGCTGAGCTGGGCGTCATATTCTGTTCATTCAGCGAGGCCGTCAGGGATTATCCCGATCTGGTAAAAAAATACTTGGGATCGGTGGTTTCCTACCGCGACAACTTTTTTGCAGCCCTCAACTCGGCCGTATTCAGCGACGGCTCGTTCGTATATATCCCCAAGGGGGTGCGATGTCCGATGGAACTGTCTACCTATTTCCGCATCAACGCAGCCAATACCGGACAGTTTGAACGCACCCTGATTGTGGCCGACGACGACAGTTACGTCAGCTACCTGGAAGGGTGTACCGCTCCCATGCGCGACGAAAACCAACTGCACGCCGCCATTGTGGAGATTCGCGTACACGACCGCGCCGAGGTAAAGTACTCGACCGTACAAAACTGGTACCCGGGCGACAAAAACGGAAAAGGGGGAATCTACAACTTCGTTACCAAACGGGGCCTTTGCAAGGGAGACCACTCCAAACTCTCGTGGACGCAGGTTGAAACGGGGTCTGCCATCACCTGGAAATACCCCAGCTGCGTGCTGGCCGGCGACAACTCATCGGGCGAATTCTACTCGGTGGCCGTAACCAACAACTTCCAACAGGCCGACACCGGTACCAAAATGATTCACTTAGGGAAAAACACCCGCAGTACGATTGTTTCAAAAGGTATCTCGGCGGGGCGGAGCCAGAACAGTTACCGTGGGTTGGTCAAGGTATCTTCCCGCGCCGACAACGCCCGCAACTATACACAGTGCGACAGCCTGCTGCTAAGCCCGCACTGCGGCGCACACACCTTCCCCTATATGGATATCAAAAACAAGACCGCCATTGTGGAACACGAAGCCACCACCTCGAAAATAAACGAGGACCAGATATTTTACTGTAACCAACGGGGTATCTCGACCGAAGATGCCGTCGGGCTGATTGTAAACGGATATGCCAAGGAGGTGATGAACAAACTGCCGATGGAGTTCGCCGTCGAAGCGCAGAAACTGCTGCAAATCTCGTTGGAAGGGTCGGTTGGATAGACAAACAGATAGACAGATAAAATTACCAGAATATGCTCAAAATAGAAAATCTGCACGCAAACATAAACGGGAAAGAGATATTAAAGGGTATCTCGCTCGTAGTAAAGCCGGGAGAGGTACATGCCATCATGGGACCGAACGGATCGGGTAAAAGCACCTTGTCATCGGTACTGGCGGGACATCCCGCATTTGAGGTAACCGAAGGCTCTGTTGTGTTTTACGGGAAAGACCTGCTGGCGCTATCGCCCGAAGACCGCTCCCACGAAGGGTTGTTCCTGAGTTTCCAATATCCGGTGGAGATACCGGGTGTAAGCATGGTCAACTTCATGCGGGCCGCCATCAACGAACAACGCAAATACCGGAACCTCCCGCCTATCTCGGCTACCGACTTCCTGCGGATGATGCGGGAGAAGAGAGAGATTGTAGAGCTGGACAACAAACTGGCCAGCCGCTCGGTCAATGAAGGATTCTCAGGCGGTGAAAAAAAACGGAACGAAATCTTCCAGATGGCTATGCTTGAACCGCGGCTATCGATTCTGGACGAAACCGACAGCGGGTTGGACATCGATGCCCTGCGTATCGTGGCAGGAGGTGTAAACAAACTCAAATCGGAAAAGAACGCCACAATCGTCATCACCCACTACCAACGCCTGCTCGACTACATAAAACCCGATTTCGTACACGTCTTGTACAAAGGGCGCATCGTAAAATCGGGAGGTCCGGAACTGGCCCTGGAACTGGAAGAGAAAGGATACGACTGGATAAAAAAAGAGTTGGGCGAGTAGTTCCTGTCGCCTTTTATTTAGAAAAAAGCAACAAGATGAGTTCAGAAAACCAATATATATCGCTGTTCGAGGAATTTGCCCCGGCCATAAACAAGCACTCTTGCAACGTGATGAATGTTTACCGGGACGAAGCCATGAGCCGTTTTAAAGAGTTAGGATTTCCTCCGCATACGGCAGAGGATTATCGGCATACGGACATCCCCGAAGCATTTGCTCCGGATTTCGGAATGAACCTGAACCAGATCGAGATACCGGTTGACCCGTACGAAATTTTCCGGTGCGACGTACCTAACCTAAGTACATCGCTCTACTTCCTGGTAAACGATACCTTTTGCGACCTGCGGCCCAAAAGCCTCCTTCCCAAAGGGGTCCTGGCCGGCAGCCTTCGCACGTTGGCCCAGACATATCCGGAATTGACCGCGAAATTCTACCACCAACTGGCCCGGAACAGCCAGGACGGGACCGTGGCGTTCAACACCGCGTTTGCCCAGGACGGTTTCTTTCTGTACATTCCCCGAGGTGTTATTGTCGAAAAACCCATCCAGTTGGTCAACGTACTGCGGAGCGATGTCGATTTCCTGGCCAACCGCCGTATCCTCATCGTCGTAGAAGAGGGTGCACAAGCCAAACTGCTGGTATGCGACCACACGATCAACAACGTACATTTCCTCTCGACTCAGGTATGTGAAATCTTCGTGGGAGAAGGGGCCACATTCGATTATTACGAAATTGAGGAGACGACATTGAAAACAAAACGTATCGCCACCACTTTCGTATCGCAACAGGCCCGTTCAAATGTTCTGGTCAATGGTATCACGCTACACAACGGCATGACCCGAAACAACTACTTCTTGCGTTTTGAAGGGGAAAATGCCGAAACCCACTTGTGTGGAATGGCCATCGGAGACCAAAACGAAACGATCGATAATTTCACCTACATCGACCATGCCGTTCCCCGCTGTTCCAGCCGGGAGCTGTTCAAATATGTTTTGAACGACACCTCTACCGGTTCGTTCAGCGGCCGTATCCTGGTACGCGAAGGTGCTGTCAGGACCGAGGCATACCAAAGCAACAAGAACCTGTGTGCCACATCAGAGGCTCAAATGTTTACCAAGCCTCAACTCGAAATCTACGCCGACGACGTCAAATGCAGTCACGGAGCGACCATCGGCCAGTTGGATGAACAGGCCCTGTTCTATATGCGCTCGCGGGGTATTCCCGAAGAGGAGGCCCGTATGCTGCTGATGTTCGCCTTTACCAGCGACGTGATCGACACGGTCCGGCTCGATGCCCTGAAAGACAGGCTACGCCTGCTGGTGGAAAAAAGGTTCCGCGGAGAGTTAGCCAAATGTTCCGGATGCAGAATTTGCCAATAATTTGCCTATGTTAGACATTCAAAAAATACGAGAAGATTTTCCCATCCTGTCGCGTCAGGTATATGGAAAACCGCTGGTTTATTTAGATAACGCCGCTACGTCACAAACGCCGAAATGCGTTGTCGATAAGATTGCCGAAAGCTACTACATGAGCAATGCCAACGTACACCGGGGGGTACACTTCCTCAGCCAGGAGGCCACCAACATCATGGAGCAATCCCGTCGCCACATACAACGGTACATAAACGCGCGTCATCCGCATGAAATCATCTTTACGCGAGGAACTACCGAATCTATCAACCTGGTGGCATCTTCGTTCGGGGAGGCTTTTCTGCAACCGGGCGACGAGGTAATCATCTCGGAGATGGAACACCACGCCAACATTGTACCGTGGCAACTGCTCGAAACGAGAAAAGGGATACGCATCCAGGTTATACCCATCACTCCTGCCGGAGAACTGGATATGGAGGTATTCCGTGGGCTCTTCTCCCCCAAAACGAAACTGGTATCGATTACCTACGTATCGAACGTACTGGGAACGATCAATCCGGTAAAAGATATTATCGATACGGCACACCGGCACGAGGTACCGGTTTTGATAGACGGGGCTCAGGCTATTCCTCACCTGAAAGTTGATGTACAGGCACTGGATGCAGACTTTTTTGTCTTCTCGGCCCACAAGGTATACGGACCTACCGGATTCGGCGTGTTGTACGGAAAAGAACAATGGCTGGACCGGATGCCTCCCTATCAGGGCGGCGGCGAAATGATTGCCCACGTATCTTTTGAAAAAACCACCTTCAACGAACTGCCGTTCAAGTTTGAAGCGGGTACACCCGATTACATCGGCGCATCGGCTTTCTCTACGGCATTGAGCTATGTAGAGAAGATCGGCATTGAGAACATCGCCGCGCACGAGAATGAACTGACTCAATATGCCACGCAACGGATGCAGGAGATACCGGGTATGCGCATCTTCGGTACAGCCCGTCAGAAGGGAGCTGTCATTTCATTCCTGATAGGCAACAGTCACCCGTACGACGTAGGGATGCTGATTGACAAAATGGGCGTAGCCGTCCGTACCGGACACCATTGCGCTCAACCCCTCATGCACGCCCTGGGGATAGAGGCTACGGCCAGAGCATCGTTTGCCATTTACAACACCCGAGAAGAGGTGGACATTTTTATAGAGAGCCTGAAACGTGCAGCGGCCATGTTGCAATAACAAACAACGGTTACTCCCTGCTCATTGATTATGCTTACTGGCGGAACAGTACGCAACGCTGTCTTTTCCGCACTTATGATACGATAGATTATGCAACCTGATTCGTCCTTGAGGTCGGAACACCTGAAACATCCCATATTTTCGCTGATCGGCTCGATTGCCGACCAGGCGGGACAACCTTGCTACGTAATCGGCGGATATGTCCGCGATATTTTCTTAAAACGTCCCTCCAAAGATATAGACATCGTTACATTGGGTAGCGGTATCAACTTAGCAACCTCTCTGTCGAAACAACTCGGTAAAGGGGCATACCTCTCGGTTTTCAAAAATTTCGGTACGGCCCAGGTGAAATACCGGAATCTGGAAATCGAATTTGTCGGAGCCCGAAAAGAGTCGTACAACCGGGACTCCCGGAAACCGGTAGTCGAGAACGGTACCCTGGCCGATGACCAGAACCGGCGCGACTTTACAATCAACGCACTGGCCATCTGCCTGAACAAGGAGTGTTTCGGGGAATTAATCGACCCGTTCGGAGGCCTTTCCGATTTGGGAAACAAAACAATCCGTACCCCGCTCAATCCGGACATCACGTTCAGCGACGACCCCTTGCGGATGATGCGGGCCATCCGCTTCTCCACCCAACTGGAATTCCGCATAGAAGAGAACACACTCAACGCCATTACCCGCAATGCTGAACGCATCAACATCATCTCGAAAGAACGCATCATTGACGAACTGAACAAGATCATGGCATCGGAGAAACCCTCTACCGGGTATCTGCTGCTGAACAAATGCCAGCTGCTTAAACTGATTTTCCCGGAACTCGATGCACTGAAAGGCGTCGAAACCAAAGACGGGAAAGGGCACAAAGACAATTTCTTCCATACGTTGCAGGTCCTGGACAATGTGGCAGCCCGTACCGACAATATCTGGCTACGATGGGCGGCGCTGTTGCACGACATTGCCAAACCTGTTACCAAACGCTACGACGAGAAAATAGGCTGGACGTTCCATAACCACAATTTCGTAGGCGAGAAGATGATCCCTTCCATCTTTCGGAAGATGAAATTACCGCTGAACGAGAAGATGAAATATGTACAGAAACTGGTCGGGTTACATATGCGCCCCATTATCCTGGCAGAAGATACGGTAACCGATTCAGCTGTACGAAGGCTGCTTTTCGACGCAGGCGACGACATAGAAGATTTAATGCTGTTGTGCGAAGCCGACATTACCTCGAAAAACCGCGAGAAAGTGGCCCGTTTCCGGGATAACTTTCAACTGGTACGAACCAAACTGAAAGAGATTGAAGAAAAAGACCGCATCCGAAATATGCAACCGCCCATATCGGGAGAAGAGATCATGGAGATATTCAACCTTCCTCCGTGCAGCCAGGTAGGGGCTATAAAAAGCGCTATCAAAGATGCCATCCTCGATGGAATCATCCCCAACGAGAAAGAGGCAGCATACCAATTTATGATGGATTTTGCCCGGTCGAAACAGATACCGATGATAAATCCGTTACCAGAGTATACAGATTCCCCCCAAAAGGCTCATAATATCCACTAACAACCAACATTTCTGACCATACGTCATGCTGTGCCGAACATAAAAGTTTTTGGTGCCGCTTTTTTCAAAAAGCGGTGAGAAGATCTCCGTTTACCAAAAGCGATAAAAACCACGTGTATTTATTCAAAATGACACAAAATATCGCTTTTCTCGTTTTTTTGTTATTTTTTATCCCAAAATGCTTGCATTTTTATTCTTAATTATCGTATATTTGCAACGCAAAAAGATAAAAGCGTGGATCATGTACACAAACAAAAGCATGAATTTCTCCTCGATTTTTTAAAACGATAACTAATTATATTTTAGCAAATGAATGCACAAGAAGTTTTAAGCGAACTGAAAAGACGCTTTCCGAATGAACCTGAATACCATCAGGCAGTAGCAGAAGTTTTGCCTACCATTGAAGAGGCATATAACCAACATCCTGAATTTGATCGTTACAACCTGATCGAACGTCTCTGTATTCCGGATAGAATCTTCTCTTTCCGTGTTACCTGGATGGACGATAAAGGAAAAGTACATACCAATATGGGATACCGCATCCAACACAACAATGCCATTGGCCCGTACAAGGGTGGTATCCGTTTCCACTCATCCGTAAACTTGTCAATCCTGAAATTCCTGGCTTTTGAACAAACGTTCAAAAACTCTCTTACTACCTTGCCGATGGGCGGTGGTAAAGGCGGGTCCGATTTCAGCGCAAAAGGAAAATCGGATGCAGAAGTAATGCGTTTCTGCCAAGCATTCATCCTCGAATTGTGGAGACACATCGGTCCTGAAACGGACGTACCCGCAGGCGATATAGGTGTTGGCGGTCGAGAAGTAAGCTATATGTACGGTATGTACAAAAAACTGGCTCACGAAAACACCGGAACATTCACGGGTAAAGGCCTTGAAATGGGTGGTTCTTTGATTCGTCCCGAAGCTACCGGTTACGGAAATGTTTACTTCCTGCTGGAAATGCTGAAAACCAGAAACATCGATATCAAAGGAAAAGTGGTTACCGTATCCGGATCAGGAAACGTGGCTCAATACACGGTTGAAAAACTTATCAGCTTAGGTGCCAAAGTTGTAACCATGTCTGACAGTAACGGTTATATCTACGATCCCGACGGTATCGATGAAAAGAAACTGAAATTCATCTTTGAATTGAAGAACATCTATCGCGGACGTATTAAGGAATATGCAGAAGAATTCGGTTGCAAATATGTAGAAGGCGGACGTCCCTGGGGAGAAAAATGCGATATCGCCATGCCGAGCGCTACTCAAAACGAACTGGACGGTGACGATGCCCGTAAACTGTTGGCCAACGGCTGTTTCGCCGTATCAGAAGGCGCTAATATGCCCTCTACGCCCGAAGCTATCGAACTCTTCCTCGAAAACAAGATATTATACGCTCCGGGTAAAGCAGCAAACGCTGGTGGGGTTTCTGTAAGTGGTTTGGAAATGGTACAAAACTCTATCAAGATGAGCTGGACTGCCGAAGAAGTGGATACAAAACTGAAACAAATCATGCACGATATTCACGAAACTTGTATCCGTTACGGAAAACAAGCCGACGGTTATGTAAACTACGTGAAAGGTGCCAATGTAGGCGGATTTATGAAAGTAGCCAAGGCTATGATGGCACAAGGGATTTTATAAGATTCATTCACTTTATACCCAACATAAAAAAGGGCGCTTTGAAACAAAAGCGCCCTTTTTATGTTTCCTTGAAATACTCCCCCATATTCTTTTTTGTTGCTCGCATAGAATAACATTTTTTCAGACTGCACGAAATACTACGCAGAGCCAAAAAATTTTTGGTACCACTTTTTTTCAAAAAGCGGTAAAAAATCTATCATACCCCCACAAAACACAACAGCCTGTCTAAATAGAAGACAAGCTGTCGCAAATAAAAGTTAAGTTCGTTTTTCTCCTCTTTTATTGGTGTTGTTCGCGCAACAAATCGTTCACGGTTTTTACAGGATTGAACGTAGCGGCAGGAACTTCTACAAACACGGTATTCCAGTCAGACATAGCACCGTTCCAGAGTCCAGGCAGTTCCAACGCTTTCAGTTCTTTTCCGTTTTTCGATTTAAACGAAATAAATCCGGTATTGGGATCGACAAATTTGGTCAGATCGAATTTTTCCCGTTTGTGATTCTTAACGCCGCAAACCAGATCGACAGGATTAAAAAAGGCCGAGGAGTCGAACGCAGCCTTGGCTTCCGGATCGTTCATGTTGATTTGAGAACTTTCCAAAATTTGAAGAGAGATGGTTCCATCGGGGTTGTAAGCCAGGAAAGGACCTCCTCCCGGCTCTCCTTCATTGCGTACCATCCCGCATACACGGATCGGCCGACGTAATTTTTTAAGCAGATACAGAACTAAATCGCTATCCTCCAAATGTTTCGTGTCGGGATTCTTGATAAACAGCCGTTGTTGCAGGAAAGAGATAACCTCACGCAGGTAATCCATTGTATAATCGCCTGTTTCCAATCGATTGATATAAGCACTGATTTGTTGTTGCAACGTAACCAGTACGCCTCCCAAAACCTTCTTGTAACGGATGGTTTCGTCCTTAAAATGGTCCGGAACTACGTTGTCTATGTTTTTGACAAAAATAATATCGGCGTCTATATCGTTCAGGTTCTCGATCAGGGCACCGTGCCCACCCGGGCGGAACAGCAGCTTTCCATTATCGCGGAACGGTTCGTTGTTCATGTCCGCGGCAATGGTATCGGTAGAGCTTTTTTGTTCAGAAAACCCGACATTGAATGTTACGCCTTGCAATTTGGCATAGACAGACTGTTTTTCAGCAACCAACTGACGGAATAATTCTTTGTGTTCTTCCGAGACGGTAAAGTGGATGTTTACGTATCCCGACCGGTTGGCCGCATACAATGCCCCTTCTACCAAATGTTCTTCCATGGCAGTACGCGCCCCGCTCGGATAAGAATGGAATTTGAGCAACCCTTTGGGAAGTGATCCGTAATTAAGCCCCTCTTTTTGTAACAGGTTGGAAACAATGGTTTTGTAGGCACCTTCTGCTATTAATGCCGGAATATCTTTTCCTTGTTTATTCAGACAAACTTGGTTCAAGTCGTTGTAGAAAGCAAACCGGGAGATGGAATCGAAAAATTTCTTCTCAAAGTCGGTTGTCGGCACAGCATAGGGTGCATCCAGAAATTCAAACAGGTTTTTGAACATCCGGCTGGCGGCTCCCGAGGCAGGAACGAATTTTACAATTTTCCGGTCCTGTTGCAGATAGTTGTCCCATACGTGTAAATAACGGTCTGCTTCCGATTCCGTCAAACATAAAACGCCTCTTTCTTTGGTAGCGGGAGCGCTGATTCTCAGAAAGGGAAATCCTGTTTTGAACCGGTTTAACTGTTCTTCCACTTGTAATTCGCTTATTCCTTTTGATTTTAGTAAATCTTTGTCTGAACTTGTAAACATGGCGATATGGTTAGGTTTATTCCCTTCAAATTTACAAAAAGAGCCGGTATGGCGCAACAATCCGACTAAAAAAATTATATATTTGGACTTGTTTTGTAAAAGGGTGTTTCTTATGGAAGATACGGTTTTTCTGACAGAGGATGAACATACTGTTTTTTTAGACTCGTACAAGGTGCTGGTACGGTTATCGAACGAGATCATTTCCTGGGACGAACGTAACCGAATAAAGGCTATGATTCAGAATGCCATGGAAAATGGTGTCTATTTGAGAGATAAAAACGGGCTTAGCCTTTTACTCAGAAACGTACAGACCGCCATGATTCTCTCCAAAGAGGTGGGCCTCGAACGCAGCATGTTGATAGCCGTATTACTCTATCACCTGGTAGAGAAAGAGGTTTTGAGTGCGCAAAATATTCAGTCCGAGTTTGGCGAAGATGTTGTCTCTATCATACGCCGGTTACTCAAAGCCAACAGCCTATATTCCAGACATGCTGCCATCGACAGTGAAAACTTCCGCAAGTTATTGCTCACCTTTGCCGAAGATGTGCGGGTTATCATTATCATGATTGCCGACCGGCTGTGTTTGATGCGGATGATCAACCACCATCCGGACGAAAAGTTCCGTACCGATGTTGCATTTGAAGCCTCCTACCTGTATGCACCGTTGGCCCACCGGTTGGGGTTGTACAAAATAAAATCCGAACTGGAAGACCTTTCATTAAAATATACCAACCGGGAGACTTTTACCCAGATAGCCCGCAAACTAAAAGAGACAAAACGCAGCAGAGATCAATACATCAACGCTTTTATCGAACCGGTAAAACGGAAAATCGAAGAGACCGGATGGGAATTCGACATCAAGGGTCGAACCAAATCCATCTATTCCATCTGGAACAAGATGAAAAAACAGCAGACAGACATTGAAAACATCTACGACCTGTTTGCCATCCGAGTCATTCTCGACGTCCCGCTCGAACAGGAAAAAGCTGCTTGTTGGCAGGTATATTCCATTATTACGGATATGTATCAACCCAATCCCAAACGGATGAAAGATTGGTTGTCCATCCCCAAAAGCAATGGTTACGAATCGCTTCATATTACCGTATTAGGGCCACAGAACCGATGGGTAGAGGTACAGATACGGACCAAACGGATGGACGAGATTGCCGAACACGGTCTGGCAGCACATTGGAAATACAAAGGGGTGAAAAGTAGCGAATCGGGCCTGGACGACTGGTTGAACAATGTCCGGGAGGTACTCGATTCGGCCGACTCGGGACCGATGGAGCTGATGAAAGAGTTTAAAATGGATCTCTACGACAAAGAGGTATTTGTATTTACCCCCAAAGGAGATTTATATAAACTGCCCAAAGGGGCTACCGTACTCGATTTTGCCTTTCTTATCCACAGCGGTCTGGGATGCAAATGCGTAGGAGCCAGGGTAAACGGCAAGAACCAGACAATCCGTTACCAGGTAAAAAGTGGCGATACAATAGAGATATTGACCGCCCCGGCACAAACCCCCAAACGGGATTGGCTGAACATCGTCTCTACCTCGAAAGCCCGTGTCAAGATAAAACAATCGTTGAAAGAGCTCGAACTGAAAGAGAGCGAATTCGGGAAAGAGCTGCTGCAACGCCGCTTCAAAAACCGGAAAATAGAGGTGGATGAAGCCTTACTGATGCGTTTTATCAAGAAAAAAGGGTACAAAACCGTTACGGATTTCTATTACGCTTTGGCATCTGAGAAACTCGATGTAAACGATGCGATCGATCAATATGTAGAACTTGGAAGAAAAGAGAACCCCGAAACCGTAGAACAACGCACGGCTGAAAATTTCGTGGTCCGTTCCGAAGAGGTCTCCGATAAAGAAGACGTGTTGGTTATCGACCAGAACCTGAAAGATGTCGAATACAAACTGGCCAAATGTTGCAACCCCATTTACGGAGACGAAATATTTGGATTCGTATCTACACAAGGCAGTATAAAAATCCACCGTACCGACTGTCCCAATGCCGCCCAGATGAGAGCTCGTTTTGGATATCGGGTGGTTAAAGCCCGCTGGTCTGGAAAACAGGGAAGTCAATATACGGCTGTTTTGCGAGTTGTCGGGCATGACGACATCGGTATCGTAACCAATATCACATCTATTATATCTAAGGAAAAAAAAGTATCTTTGCGGACAATAAACATCGATTCTACCGACGGACTCTTTCAGGGGCATATTTCTGTATTGGTTGAGGATATTTCGGCATTGGAGAGTCTGATACGGAAAATACGGACCGTAAAAGGGGTGAAAAGTGTAGAACGTTCAAAAACATGAT
>DVNA01000041.1 GCA_018714665.1 Candidatus Gallibacteroides avistercoris
CCCAGGGCTGTGACAATGGTGGTGATACCTACCGGGCCTCCCTTGAATTTGTCGATGATCGTTGTCAAGATCTTGTTGTCTATTTCGTCGAGCCCGTAGCGGTCTATGTTCAGGGCTTCGAGCGCGAAACAGGCTATCTCCACGTCGATTCTCCCGTCGCCCTTTACCTGGGCGAAGTCCCGTACGCGGCGCAGCAGTGCGTTGGCGATACGGGGAGTTCCCCGGCTGCGCAGCGCAATCTCCTGGGCGGCCTGGGTAGAGCAGTGTACCTGCAAGATGTCGGCCGATCGCAGGATGATTTTGGTCAGCACGGCGTGGTCGTAATACTCCAAATGGCAGTTTATGCCGAACCGGGCCCGCAGGGGGCTGGTCAGCAATCCGCTGCGGGTGGTGGCCCCGACCAGCGTGAAGGGGTTCAGCTCTATCTGGATGGAGCGGGCACTCGGCCCCTTGTCTATCATGATGTCGATGCGGTAATCTTCCATGGCCGAATAGAGATACTCCTCGACAACGGGACTCAACCGGTGTATTTCGTCGATAAACAGCACGTCGTTCGGTTCGAGCGAGGTCAGGATACCAGCCAAATCGCCCGGCTTGTCGAGTACCGGACCGGAGGTGATTTTAAAACCTACGCCCAACTCGTTGGCAATGATGTTCGAGAGAGTGGTCTTGCCCAACCCCGGAGGGCCGTGCAGCAGGACGTGGTCCAGTGCCTCCCCGCGCATTTTGGCCGCCATGGCAAAAATGCGAAGATTCTCCACCACCTTCTCCTGTCCGCTGAAATTTTCAAATCGCAACGGACGCAAGGCCTTCTCGATGTCTTTTTCCACATCGGAGAGTTGATGGTTGCGTATGTCGAAATCGTCGTTCATGGGTGTTGTTGCTGTTACGACACCTTTCGGTCGTCGTATATGCCTGCAAAGGTATAAAACATTTTCGTATCCGCGATAGTCCGGAGAAGGGTATAGATTCGGTTTTTAGATAAAACCGTGTTCAATCAGGTCGCAGATGATTTCCAGTTCGGCATCTTTTCCTTCGGGGTCCCATTCGGCTTTCAGACTGACCCCGAACAACGACCCGAAGGCCTGCCAGAAACCGGCCCGAAAACTGCCTAAGAATGCCTTGACCAGGTTGTAGGACGACTGGTTGCACTCGCGGTCAATCAACCGTATCAGCAGTTTCCCTTGCCGGTAGTTCAGCTTTTTGAGCACCGGCTTGTATTCCTTGAACAGCTCTTTTTCCATCCGCCGCAGGTGGGCGATGCGCTCCTCCTCGGTGGGCAAGGTCTCGATGTATTCGTATGTCTCGATCAATGCCCGGTGTACCAGTTTGGCCAGCGGAAGGGTCTTGCGCACATCCTGTACCATCCGGTTGTATCCCTGCCGTTCTTTCTCGTTTTTGAACTCTTTTTTAGAGTAGATGGTGATGGCGGGCAACTGAAAACAGGGCATCTTTTCACCGTCGATATAGGCCATACGGGCAATAATCCCCTCTTGTACGGTTTGAGGAGGAGGTACCGTGTCCTGGGCTTTTGCCGGAATAGCAAAAACCAGGCAGATGGCAAAAGTGATGAAACAGCCTGTTCTCATACCGGCAAAAATAAACGTTTTTAGGAGAATATCCCGCTCCTGTTAATAATATTTATTATCTGCTCACATTCTCCTCGGTCTGTTTTCAACCGTGGTTGTTGATATTGGGTTGATTTTATGGTTTATATAGTATGATAAGATTCGTATTATGCTTATATACAAATCTTTATATGGTTGATAACTTTATTGACAAATAAAATAGTCGAAGGACCTGCCAGGATGTTTATATCTGGGTTGATAACCGATAAACAAGGTTGATAATAATTTAAGATATAAATAGATAATGATATATCAACAGGTGTTGATAAAAAACATGCAGGCATGAGGCATTTTGGGAATTAATCCGTACTTTTGTAAAAACAGAGAAAAGATATGCAAACCATTCTATTTCACGATATTGTTTTTGGCCCCATCAAAAGCCGGAGACTGGGGATTTCGTTGGGTATCAACCTGCTGCCTACCGACGGGAAGATTTGCAGTTTTGACTGCATTTACTGCGAATGTGGATATAACCGACAGGGAAAGGGCAGCGGCATCCACCGGCGCGAGGAGATAAAGGCCGCCTTGGAAAAGAAGCTGCAAGAGATGAGCGAACGGGGCGAATCCCTTGACGTATTGACTTTTGCCGGCAACGGAGAGCCTACTCTCCACCCCGATTTTGAAGAGATTGTTGACGATACCATCCAGTTGCGCGACCGTTACTACCCCCGGAGCCGGGTCAGCGTCTTGTCCAACGCCACTTGTATCCAGCGTGAGTCGGTATTCAATGCCCTGAACAAGGTGGATAACAACATCCTGAAACTGGATTCGGCCCATACCGACACCATCCGGCTGATCAACAACCCCAATGCCCGTCAGTTCACGGCCGAGGAGCTGATACGGAACTTGCAGCGGTTCAACGGCAACTTGATTATCCAGACCATGTTCCTCAGGGGGCAGCACAACGGTCAGACGGTTGACAACACCACCGAACGGGAGGTAACGGACTGGTTGGAGGCTTTGCAAAAAATACGCCCGAAGAAGGTGATGATCTATACCATCGACCGTCAGACCCCCGAAAAAGCGTTGCAAAAGGTGCCGGTGGACGAGATGAACCGCATTGCCGACCGGGTACGTGCGTTGGGCTTTGAGGTGAGCGTATCGGCTTAGCAACAGAAAAACCTTAATCGATATAAGTTATGAAACAGCACATCTTTTTTCTTTCAGCACTTTTTCTGTTCTGTTTTTCGGTAAAGGCCGAAACGATGAAGAGCATCCAGGAGTTCGGTGTCCTGCCGCAAAACACTCCCCAAACCAATGCCGAGAACCTGCAAAAAGCCATCGACTGGGCTTCCCAATCGGGAGCCGCCCTGTGGGTAGAGCCTACGGCAGAGGGCTACCCCGTGGCTTCGGGTATTGTATTGAAAGAGAGTGTCTCGTTAATTGGAGTACATGGCCCCACGGGACGGGGAACGAAACATCCGGAGAAAAATGCTCCGACAGGGTCGTTGTTCCTGATTTCCGATGAAAAGGCCCCCTTTATTACTGTGGAATCAGCTACGCAGATACGAGGTATCCAATTCTGGTATCCTCAGCAGGCGTACCAAGATAAAGATAAAATCATCCCATACCCCCCTACCATACAGATGAGCCAGGATAGAACGGCACAAGGGGTAACGCTTTCTTGCCTTACCTTTTACGGGGAGTATATCGCCATGGATTTTAACGGACGTCCCGACAACATCTGCGAACAGATTCTCTTTGAGCATTGTTATGGATACCCGTTGAGCGGGGAGTTTATCCGGATCGATTACTGTTATGACATTCCGCGCATCCTCCATTGCCACGTAAATCCCTCCAATATGCGGATGTTCGGACGAGCTTTCTCCAAGGAGGTGGTTGATGCGGTAATAGCCCAACCTACCTATACTTTTTCCATCAACCATACCGACAATGCCCAGTTGATAGACCTGTTTACATTTGGCGCACATGGGGGAATCTATTTGGGAGAACACACCTACGGACAACTGACCAACTTTAACCTCGACTGCGTTACCGTGGGCATTTACAAAAACGGCGGAGGAACATTCAACCGGAACTGGCAAATCGCCCAAGGGTCGATCATTGCCAACGTAAAAGGGTGCGATACGGAGATACATCCCATCATCATTACCGGCGAGGGACATACGGCCATCTCGAACGTAGAGGCGTTCTCGGGCACCAACGGGGCGTTGACAGCCGAAGGATATTCCGACGACTTCCTGCTTATTACCGGGGATAAACCCTTGACCGTCTCCCTGTACGGGTGCCGGATGCGAAATTACCGGGCGGAGAATCCCCTTACCATCCGAAATCCGCAGGCTCGCGTGCAGGCAGTAGCCTGTGTAGATAAAGAGGAGCAGTTCTTCAATACGCTGATTAACCCATAAATGGGCCGGAGAGAGAAGATATTCGGACTCCTGGCGGTTTGTCTGTTGGGATGGGCCTGTGTGGCGGGGAGTTCGTGGCAGGAGTGGACCGAATCCACGCTGCGTCCGCTTTCCCCTCCCGACGAGGAGGATTACCGCGATCTCCGCTTTCTCGATACCCTGTTGGCTGGCAAAACATTCATCATACTGGGGGAGGAGACCCACGGCGAAGAGGTTACCACAGCCTATAAGGTGCGGTTGATTCGTTACCTGAATCGGCAACGGGGATATACGGTTTTATTGACCGAGGGACTGAATTTCCATACGCCGGCTACGGCCGCCGCCGCGAAAGAGAACGCCTCGCTGGCCTACCTCGGCTCCGACCTTTTTTCCCCTTTTTACGAAGAGCAGTCGGAGAGGTTCCGGGTGTTGGGAATCGATACCAACCCCGATGCGTCGTCCCGGAGCTTTATCGACTCGCTGCATCATGCTGTCAGCCAGGCCGAAACGGCCGATTTCCCGGTGGATTGGGAGGAAATGAAAAAAATGAACACCTTCCTGCACGATTCCCGTAACCAGGTTCCGACATCGTCGGCCTCGCTTCAAATCCGCCTGCGGCAGGCAGATGAGCTGATAACAGCGTTACACAAGGTTGGGGATAGCCTCTTGAATGGAAGCGACGGAAATGATTCGTCCGCTTTTGAACGGAAATGGTGGGTACAGAAGATAGACAACCGTATTTGCGAATTGGAAGATTTCCGGTTGTCGGTCCAGAATCTCTTTTTGCACAAAGGGTTTGCGATGGATTCGTTGTCGCGCCGGGCCATCTCGTTGCGCGACCGGCAGATGGCGGAGAACATCCGGTGGATCAAATCAATGTACCCCGACGAGAAGTTTATCATCTGGGTAGCTACCGTACACGGTATGACATCGTACGGGTTGCTGGAAGAGCCTCATCGGAGCCGGTTCAGCTACCGCAAGTCGTTGCGCAGCTGGCTGGACGAGTGGTTTCCGGGACAAACCTATACCCTCGCCTTCAACGACTACCGGGGGGCGGTCGATGACGGGAAGCAGCTACAAGGAGAGTTGCCGGCACCCTCGGCCGAAAGCCTGGAAGCGGTACTGAACAGCCACTACGCCTTCTCCTTTGTCGATTTCTCCACCTGTCGCGACTCGTTGCTTACCGGCCAACCGTTCAAGGCCAGTCTGGTGGGCGGAGAGAAAGAGGGGCGGTGGATGCAGGCCGTGGACGGGGTGCTGTTCATCCGGCAACAGAGGCCTTTGTACAAACAAGAATTAAAAAATTAGGAATCAAACCACATCGGTTGTTGTAAAGCTTAAAACAAAATAAAAAAGCAGTTAAGTTGTCTCTTAACTGCTTGTCGGGGGTTGTCTTGTCTTCACTTCTCCCCCCCCCTTCTGTGGTCCCACTTGGGCTTGAA
>DVNA01000042.1 GCA_018714665.1 Candidatus Gallibacteroides avistercoris
ATTTAAACAGGAAAAACAGATTATTTTAACCGATTTCAACCACATACAGTCAGATAACGATACGTTGAAATTTACCTTTGAATACAACGGTTCCATCAACGCAAACTTCTGCTACTTAGACATTCCCTATGAAATGCGACAAGAAAAAATGCAATTTGCCGGAAATATCAATATAGAGAGAATTTACCACTTCCAGACACCCGACTACTTACTGTTGACACCCGAAAATTACTGGTATCCCAGACCCGGAACAGGATATAGCAATACCGATGCCGGCTGGCAGCAAGCATACTTCAACCGTTACAATTTGCAAGTAAAGACGTTGCCCGGATTAACGGCCGTATCGCAAGGAAACGTTTCTGAAAAAGAGGGAATATACACTTTCCTGTCCAAATATCCCATGCAGAATATGACTCTGGCCATCGGTAAATACAGCCGCGACAGCATCACGGTCGATAGCGTAACCTACTCCATGTATTACATCAAGGAAAACAACCCCCAATTCCAATATTATACCCAGATAGGAGATACGCTGGCCGGACTCATTCGAGATGAACAGGAAAACATTGAACGTAAAATACACCTGACCTATCCATTCGATGAACTGAATATCGTAGAGGTGCCCGGACATTTTGCATCCTTTTCACGTAGTTGGACACAAGCCCAAGAGATGCAACAACCCGAAATGGTACTGTTTCCCGAAAAAGGCATATATTCGGACTGGTTCGATATCAACTTGCGAAAACAGAAACACTTGAAATGGTCCGGAAGAAGAGAAATATCCGAATTAGAACAAGAGATGCGTACTTTCTGGGATTTTACAGATGAATTTACCAGTTTAAATACATCTCAAAAATATGCGATAAGTAAATTGAGCATATCTACGTCCAATAGAACCTATAATCCTTATTACATTTATCCTCAATTTTATAATTTCCGTTACAATATTTACTCTACCCGATGGCCCATTGCCGGTAGAATGATAGAACTTTTTTTAGAGAACAGATTTGACGACAATGAAAACTGGCAACGAGAAAATTACGGCATTACCAATATAGAAAAATGTAATATAGAACTGTCAAAAAGAACTTTCGATGAAATTTTAGCTGACGAAAAAAACAGAAATTTACTGAATCATTTTCTTTTATTGAAAGGTTATACGCTATTTTCAGAAGCAGCTTTGAACGTGGGATTAATAAACCTGAGAGATTCCATTTTCAACATCATGAAAAGACAAAATTTCGACAACGTAAATTTTGAAAACCTACTTGACTCTATTGAATTGATGTCAAATACATCTTTCGACAATATCATCGAAAATTGGAACAAACCTTCCAACCTGCCACAATACATTGTAGGCCCACCCAAACTGACCCGATACTTTTACGAAGGTGATGACTATTATGAAATGGAGATGTACATAAGCAATGTTTCCGACTACGACGGTATCATCCGAATAGAGATACCTCACGGCGAATTACGTCCGTTGGAAACGTTTGAAGAAGAAAAAAAGAGAATCAACCACAACGACCGTATGCTTGAATTAAAAGCCCATCAAACAAAAAAAGTAGTAAGCCAATGGAACAATATACCCGGTTGGATCAACGTCCATACATTAATTTCCGGAAATCTGCCCAATACGGTAAATCACATTGAACGTCGACACGAAAAGATATATCTCAATAAAGAGACCCAGGAGGGTGATTTTGTTGTAAACAATACCGCTTTTGAAGTACCCGGTGAAATTATCGTAGATAACGAAGACTCTCTTCTATTTTCTGTCAAATCGAATGTAAAAGGAGGGTACCTTTCCAAACTAATAGATAAACAAAAAGAAAATGAAAGTAAATACCGAGGTTTTAAATGGTGGCGTCCACCGGTGGACTGGACACCCATCGTAGGATACGGATACCACGGAGAGGGTATTCGATCAGCCATGGTCATCAAAAACGGGAACGGAGAGAGTTACGCTACCTGGAAAGTTCCCATACCCGAACCAGGTCATTACGATGTATTTCACTATGTATTCAAAAACGGAGAATTCAAAAACGGAAAACAGGGAGAATATTACTTCAAAGTTAAATACGACGGAGAAGAAGAAGATGCCTACATTCACCTGAGAGGAAGATCCAACGGTTGGGAACAACTGGGAACCTATTTCTTTAATCAGGATACCATAGAAATTGAATTAAAAAACAACGCTTCCGGTTTGAGAAGTATTACGGCAGATGCTGTCAAGTTAGTAAAGAGAGAAGATTATTAAAGATTTTTTAACCCAAAGAGTGCCCTATTTCCGTACCTGTGGTCAAAAAATTTTTTTTATGAAAACGTCAAAGATAAAAAAAACAGTTTTTTTATTCATATTTTTATATTATAATATTGAGAATCAATTTATTATAAATATATAAATACTAAAAAACTATTTATCTGAATTATATAGAGAAATTTTTATTTTTATATATTACAGGGACGTATTATTTCGTCCCTGTAATATAATCTATTTTTAAACAATCGTATCCTCTCCCCACATATCTTTGGAGATTTCTACAATCCATTTTACCTTTTCCCATTGTTCCTCTTCCGAAATAAGAGAAGTATCATCAAAAGGAGCAAATCCCGATTGGGTACTCAAACAAATTTGTTCCATGGGTACATAACGGGCTACTTCCCGAATTCTTCTTTTGATCATTTCCTTATCTTCCAAATGAGGTGAAAGGGGATTTATCAACCCCAATACCACTTTTTGGTTCTCTACATACGATAAAGACTCAAATATACCCGACTTATCGTTATCGAACTCAACAAAGAAAGCATCTACCGGTATTTTAAACAATATATCAGCCACTTTATCGTATGTATCACGAGGTATATACTTTTTACCCGGTACACGACAAGCATTTAAGCCTATCACCATGTCTTCGGGATAGCCTGAAAAAGCCACCGTATTTACCTCGGCATACATCTCTGCCAACGTACGGTAATCCAAATCTCTCTGTTTAAGCTGTTCTATACATTTGTCATTGCATAAATTCAACCAGGTAGCATCGTCAAATTGCATATATCGGCAACCTATTTCATAAAAAGCACGAATTGCATCCCTATATGCCTGAGCGATATCACTCATCAACTCCTGGATATCATCATATACCAGTTCCGTGATGGTTTTATTATCGTTTCTCAGCAGTTCATTCAATAATTGAGCCGGAGCAGGAAGTGTCTGTTTAATAATCACATCGCCGCTCATAATACTAGTCATAAATTCAAAATCCTCCAACATGGGATGATCAGAAAAAGCTATTTTTCCAGTTACCCGAATCGATTCTGATTTTTTAGTTTGACCTTTGAATAAAACCGTATTGTCTATTTCCAATTTATCTATTCCTTCCAATCCCAAGAAGAAATCAAGATTCCAACAAGAACGCCTGAACTCTCCATCGGTAACAGCCCTTATACCCGCGGATTTCTCCTTCTCTACTACTTTTATAATCTCTTTATCCTCTATTTCACGCAAATCAGCACTGTTTATCTCACCGTTTTTGAAAGATTCGCGAGCCTCCTTTAATATTTCAGGACGTATAAAACTTCCTATAATAGCCGATCTAAAAGGCGCTTTCGGTTTAGTCATCATATATCGTTTATTAAAAAATCAACAATACTCTTTTTTTATCTTCTTTTCTGCTTCTATAAACCTAGTTTAGCAGAAATATCCAACATTTTCTGTATAGGACGTAAAGCTTTTATACCCAACTCTTTATCTACAAAAATTTCAGGTATCTCAAATTTCAAACAATTGTATAGTTTTTCCAATGTATTTAAACGCATGAAATTACATTCGTTACAAGCACACGTGCTATCATTGGGAGGAGCCGGTATAAAGAGCTTATCCGGGTTTTTCTTTTTCATTTCATGCAATATACCCGATTCAGTAGCTACAATAAATGTTTTACACTTACTTTCAGTAGCATATTTCAACAACGATGCGGTAGAACCTACATGATCAGCCAAAGCCAACACAGTACTTTTACATTCAGGATGAGCCAATATCAAAGATTCAGGATGCTGTTTTTTCAATCCGATTATTTTTTCTACCGAAAACTGTTCATGAACATGACAAGCTCCGTTCCACAACACCATATTGCGACCTGTAATGCTGTTAATATAATTTCCCAAATTGCG
>DVNA01000043.1 GCA_018714665.1 Candidatus Gallibacteroides avistercoris
ATACCGTCTATCCGCACACATCCCGAGGCATGGATAATTTGACGAGGGGACAACAAAAATCCTACGTGGGAGATTCGCCCCTCCGGACGTGAAAAGAAGGCTAAATCGCCCGGCAATACCTCCGACAACGAGGCAACCTCCTTACCACAGCACGCCTGTTGCCAGGCATCGCGGGGAAGAGAAACGCCATTTACGCCATAAACCAACTGAACAAATCCCGAGCAATCTATTCCCATAAAATTCCGTCCACCCCATAAATAAGGGGCATGGAGCAACTGACGAGCCGTACAAAGGCACTGATCAACCGACGACCAACCCGGAACATCTACGTCGCCTTGTATAAGCTGATACTGAATTTTTCCAACATCAAACCGATTGTTCTCTTTCTGAAAACCGACAATGCGACTACCCATAGGGAGATACAACAATCCCGAGTCTGTCCCAGTAGAGACAAAGGCGGCAAAAGCCGTCTTTACCACCGGGCACTCTATATAGACCGCATCCATAAACGACACACGAGAGGGACACACCATCTTTCGGTCTATCCATCCCCGATATCCATCAGCCGACACAATCTCAAACCATCTCGCTGTTTCGGAGATTACTCCGGCAACTTCTCCCCATAGCAACTGGCTGACCATCTCCGCCTGCTCCCGTTCCTTGGCCCGTACCGGGACAACTGGTGCCTGGGCCACTACAAAAGATTGATACTCTATTGCCATACTATCTGAAACGTTTGGCTATTTCTTCGTTTCCCAACAATGAGAGCGTGGGTTTTCCATCGGGAGTCAGTCCCGGTTCCGGACTGGCAAACAACGTATCTATAATCAACTCCATGTCTGCTTCCGAAAGTACCTGCCCATAAGGGATAGCCGTAGATTCTGCCAGCGACAGGGCAATGGCCTTATGCATATCGCTCTTTACATCCAATCCTTTCTGAGTAGCCGTCTCTATCATCTGCTGAATCATGGCATTTACATCGGCTCCTTCGCTCCCTTCGGGTATGGCATTGACCGCATAAGAGAAATTTCCCATATCGGAGAGTTCAAAGCCCAGAAAAGCAATGTCCTCCATAATCGATTCCAGAACGACGGCCTGGGAAGCGGGCAAATGGATGATCTCTGGGAAAAGAAGACGTTGCGGGACTCCTTGCCGGCTGGATATTTGCTTGATATAACGATCAAACAGGATCCGCACATGGGCCCGATGCTGGTCGATCAGCATAATACCCGATTTGACCGATGTCAAGATATATTTACCTTTTACCTGTAAATGCTGATATCCGGTATTTATATTTTCTACCGATTCTATTTGCATCTGTTGGGGTTCTGTCTGCTCCTGTATCTGCAAAGAATCGGAGATTGCCGTAGCGGACAACCGTTCCGGTTTCTCCCGGTTCGTCTCAAAGCCTTCGTACAATTTGGCCCAGTCGAGATGCTGACGTTTGGGAGTCGATGTCGATTGAAAGGGGTTGTACGACGGATTGTACGAAACCTGGGGAGGCTTTACCTCCATACCTTTCCGTAAGGTGGGTATTTCCGGAGCATCTTCCATATCAAAGTCGATGGAAGGTACGGCATTGAACTTTCCCAACGACTCCTTTACCGCAGCAAAGATAATTTGCCAGATGGGTTGTTCATTCTCAAATTTTATCTCGGTTTTAGTAGGATGGATATTGACATCAATCGTAGAGGAATCTACTTCCAAATACAGAAAATAGTTCGGCATTTTCCCTACCGGGATCAACTGGTCATAACTTTGCATGACCGCCTTGTGAAAATAGGGATGCCTCATGTAACGGCCGTTTACAAAAAAATATTGCAGGGGATTGCGTGCCCGCGAACTGTCGGGTTTCCCTACAAATCCGGAAACGGAAACCAACGAGGTCTGCACCTCGATAGGTAACAACTGCTGATTCAACCCCTTGCCGAACAAGGCAACGATACGTTGACGTACAGACGACGGGTCCAGATGCAATACCAATACATCGTTATGATGCAATGAAAAACGAATCTGATGATTTACCAACGCAATGCGTTCAAACTCGGTCAAGATGTTGTTCATCTCCGTCTGGTTCGATTTCAGGAACTTACGACGGGCCGGCACATTGAAAAAGAGATTCTTTACCAAAAAGTTGCAACCTTGCGGACAGGAGACAGCCTCCTGCGACTCTACCTTGCATCCCGACAAACACAAATACGTCCCGGTTTCGTCCTCCGGACGACGGGTACGCAACTCTACCTGGGCAATAGCGGCAATCGAAGCCAATGCCTCGCCCCGAAACCCCATCGTATGCAAGGCAAACAAATCGTCTGCCTTCCGAATTTTCGAGGTAGCGTGCCGTTCAAAAGCCATACGGGCATCGGTACACGACATCCCCTTGCCGTTGTCAATTACCTGTATCAGCGTTCGTCCGGCATCTTTCAGAAAAACATCTATCTGAGTGGCTCCGGCGTCAATCGCATTTTCAATCAACTCCTTGATAACCGAGGCAGGACGTTGAATCACTTCGCCCGCAGCAATCTGATTGGCGACCGAGTCTGGCAATAATTGAATGATGTCTCCCATAAAAATCCTTGTAAAATTAAAACAACAACTGAATCCCTGTATATAAAAAACAGAACAAAAGAATCAAACAGACCAAGGCAACTATCAATTTGATGTTCCGATCGCTATGCGATTTGCCGGAAATAGTATCCCGCGGTTTTACGTGTTTGGTCTGTTCGAAAAAAGAGCCCTTTATCTGATTCCGGTAATCGCTCTTCTCTGCCAGGCCCAGCTCCTGCTTTATCCTTTCTACGCGTTGTTGGAGGGCCTCCTTGTCCGGATCGAAATAAATCGGCTTGTGTTCAAACTTTCGAGGTTTACGTATGTTGAAAAACAGTCCCATTGCCTATTGCCAATCATCTAACTGGAAACGATTCTTTTGCGTATCCTTATCTTCCTCTTTCTTAGATATTTTTCGGAAGATATCCCATTTGTCTTTCGGACGTAACTCGGCAAACCACTTGAAATCTTTCAAATACTTCATGTCGCTTTTGAGCTGATCAATCGGCGTTACCACCATATCGGGCTTTTGATAGAATTTTATCTGCTTCATCCGCTGATTTTCCAGCAGCATGGTCAAAGAGCTACTCACACTCTTGTTCTGGTACAGAATGGAGGAGTCTTTTTCCAACGGATAATATATAGTTTCCACATTCCCGATAACATCTATCTTATATGCTTCTCCGTTCCGGAAAAAGGCTTTCATCTCTTTTCCGGTCATCTGGTCGTACGATGCCGTATCTTTTTCCTGTGCTCCGAATGCTGATTCCGGCAGATGTACCCAGTCGATATTCTCGTTGCTCAGATAGATGTCGATAACTCGTCCGAACAACTGATACTTTGCATTCCACAAAATGGGGTCCTTGTACATGGTCAATACCGAATCGGCCATTACAAATACCATCGAATCGCAAACGCCTTGTGACTGGTTACGGAAAAACCGGACATTGTGATAGGCTTCCAACAAGCGGGTAACGGTATCCTCCGAGAGTTCAGGCTGTGAGGAAAGAATCGAAACATTGACAAGTGAATCCGGGAGATTCAAAGAATCGCCACTCAACGGCAGCTGATGCGCTGCCTTATTTACTGCCATTTGACGCACAGCAACACTATCTACCCGCGCAAGGCGCGAAGACTTCTCCTTCTCTACAACGGCAGAATCGATCCGATCCGACAAGGTGTCGCCCATCGCCCATACCAACGAATCGGCTGCGGTAACCGCCCGGTCAATTTGTTGCTGAACATTCTCCTTCAACGCCAAGCCGGGGCCCTGTATGGGAGAATGTACCGTATCCTTATGTGATTCAGTCCGTTCTATAACACCTCTTATAGCGGTAGAATCAATCCGGCCCGACAGCGTATCTCCCAATGCCAATGCCAGGGAATCGGCTACTACGGCAGCTGAATCGACTTGTTTCTGGATGTTGCTCTTCAACGTCAGATCGCGCTTCAACAACTTCTTGGGTATGGTATCGTTATACGATTTCAAGGTATCGCCATGCAAAAAGAGCGAATCTACCCCGGAGTACTCGATAGCCATGGCAGAATCGGTAACGAACGCATATTCGGTTATTTCGTTATAAAAGCCATATTGACCCGTCATAATTACTTTCCGGATGGTATCGTCCAGAAACATATTCCCGAATACCTCCCCGTATCCACTGTTACGGTCGTAATAAATCGTATCGCCTGAAAGGCTGCGCTCCTTGCTGACAATCGTCGATTGATTGTACAGCGTAGCGGTATTCTCCTGGGTATTGTACCATCCCAAATCGGAATAGATGATATTGCTGTCGGAGGTGATGGTAGAGGGGCCTATTATATCGGCAATCTTGGTGGCGGTATTGTATTCGAGCGTATCCGAATAGAGGACAAAACGGTCATTCGTCAACACGACAGACTCCTGAAAAACGGCATCTTTGGTATCCGGACTGTATTGGCCGTAGGTAGATGTCAACTCGTTTTGTGCATCCACAATCCTTCCGCCGTCAAAATAGTACCCGATATTGATCTGCTGGTCGTAGTTCAAACTGTCGGTATAAAGGGTTACATCCCGGTTAATCATCCGGACATTTTCCCGCAAACGGGCCAGTTGCGTATCTCCGTTATAGAACAAGACATCGCCATAAACAAACAGGGTATCTCCCTGCTCCATCCGGACATTGCCGAACGCATCGAACATGTTTTTTTTATTGTAGAAGTAGAGGCTGTCGCAATACATGAACATACTGTCGCGACGGAAACAGACATTTCCCTTGAATATCAAATATTCCCGATTCTCTCTTCGCACCAGGGAATCGGCATATACCAGCTTGACCCGGCCCGAATCAGAACGCACCTCCGAGGCATTGCGGACCTCCGAGGTATCAGTCTGAATAGCCCCGTTACCATAGACTTGTACCGGTCGCTGAGCCCTGACGGATAGAACCAGCAGGCATAAAACAGCCAATACTGTTTTATGCCTGCCCCAGAAATATGTTACAATGTTCTGCATCTCTATTTTCTCTTCCTACTGAAAAACCCAGCCATCGTATTGAAAATCGCAATTGTGCCAGCCTTCTTTTATATGAACGTATGTTTTCTTTTGTTGTTCTGCTATCCAATTCTTTATCAACTCACTTTTTTTGTGATTCTTGACAATCTCCTGCATGATTTCATAATCATCTTTTGCCGTAGCCTTGTGTGAGGGAATCCGGCTTTTCAATTTAACCATGGCTACCAATTCCCGTTGGTTCTGGGGATGCTTCATGGTAAACGGCTGCGAAATTTCACCCTCTTTCAGCTTATCGACCACAATACCGATCTCCTGAGGGAGGTCCTGCATCTCAAATTTTGTAGACAACCCACTGAAACTTTTTGAATTGACCATCATCCCAAGATTATTACGGCTCTGTTTGTCCTGCGAATAGTACATGGCAACATCTTCAAACGTTACCGAATCGGACATGATTTTACTACGCAACGTATCCATTCTGACAAATGCTTCCTGTCGTTCTTTTTCTGCTACCTGGGGTCTCAACAAGATGTGACGCACATTGACCCGTTCTCCGCGACGGTCAATCAACTGCATGATGTGATATCCATACTCGGTCTCTACAATCTTGGAAACCTTTTGGGGGTCGGTCAATCCAAATGCCACATCGGCAAAGGGTTTCGTCAGATTACTTTTGGTAACATAGCCCAATTCTCCTCCATCCTTGGCTGTCGTCGCATCTTCCGAATACAAGATAGCCAACGTAGAGAATTCAACCTCTCCTTTGTTGATTCGTTCTGTATAGTCTCGTAACCGGGATTTCAGGTTTTCTTCCTCCTCGGCAGAAATTTTCGGTTCGATGGTAATCAACTGTACCTCTACCTGCATGGGAACTGTCGGGATACTGTCTTCGGGAAGTTTACTAAAAAAGCGGCGCACTTCGGCCGGAGTCACTTTAACATCCTGCGTCAGCTTTTCCTGCATGGTCTTTATTACCTGATTCTCACGCATCATATCCGTTAAGAATTCACGTATCTGCATCAAGGACATATTCTGATACTCTTCCAATTTTTCCCGGGAACCGAAAAGGGTTATCAACTCTCCGATGCGTTTTTCCACCATCGAACGGATTTCCGACTCCGAAACCGTTACGCTGTCAATTTTAGCCTGATTCAGGTACAATTTTGAAATGGCCATATTCTCAGGAACTACACAATAAGGATCCCCTTCTATTCGTTCATTATAAGCCCGCAACTGTTTTATCTGTTCTTCTACTTGTGATTTCAATATCGCTTCATCACCCACGACCCAAATCACTTCGTCGGCAACGTTTTTTTCCTGGGCCTGCATCACGCCCACACAATTACTAAGTATTATAAGCGATAAGATGATACGGTATATCTTCTGCATAGGTTCTATGATTGTTATTTATTTAATATATATTCACTACGGTTTTGTTGTTATGGTATCGCTTGATGCTTCCTTTGACGATTCTTGATTCCAATTATAAATCTGTATCTGGTCTTTTCGCAAAGCATCGTTATACATCTCTTTTTCTATTTCCTTGAAAAAATCTTTTTTCTTCCGGTTAATCAAAATTTCCTGTATCTGAGTCTTAGCGAAATCAAATGGTTCCAAACTGCCTTTGCCCATGTAATCGCTTATTTTCAACAGATACCAATAGCCATTATCTTGTACTTCGAGTATTTTGTTGTTTCGCAAAAATGAGGTTTCGTCGGCAACAGTATAGGGTATGTTGTCCATGACATCGGAAAACGACACCCACTTATCCATAAAATACTCATATATAATGGCATTTTTCAGACTGTACTTCTCAATATTCTCAATCGATTGCGCATCCGTAGTACGACACCACTTTTTTACATCCTCTATCTGCGGGGCATCTTCGGGCACTTTCAGGAACAATCCTTTTATGATGGCTGAATTTAATTTGAATTTGTCTGCATACATCTCATAAAAGTTTTCCATCTCCGTCTCGCTGATTTGCTGCTCTAAACGTTCGGTTATCAGCTGTTTCTGGTACTCGAATATGATTAACTGTTTTCTATACTGTTCTGCCAACTTATCAATCTCCGGCAAATTGGGGACATTTCGCAATGCCTGGTCATAAAGCAACTCAGTCCCAATCCAAGTCTTTACATAGCTATCCACAAATTGGATGCTGTCAGATGCACTCAATCCCTTGGGCATGGAATTCAGCACCTCTTGTTTGTTTAGGACGCTCCCTTTTACCTCTACCAACGCGTTTTCCCCATTTTGAATGCGGTCTGTCTCCGAACTACAAGCGAAAAAAACGGATAGAAACACAAAAAAGTATATGAATCGACTCATAAATGGAACGTTGCTTTGTTACCTTGGGGTTAAAAGTACAACTAAAAAACGATTAGCCTGTCAAAATTAACGGTTTTTAGAACATCTTCATCTATTTCAACCGGGTATTTTTGTGCTAAAAGTTTTTTTATTTCTGTATTCTGCCACTTTTCCCAATCAGCCATGACGTTTTCTTTCACATCCAGATAGTGATCCGGTCTGGTTTTCAATACCTTACCATATACAAAACTGTTCCTGTACACCGAATCGGCAACAAGGTCTTTCCGCTTAAAAGCACGTTTATCGACTGTTTGGTTCTGCCCCGGCAAATATACGCCTTTTTCTATTCTTAAAACAGCGTTTTCATCGTTATTCCAATCATCTGACAAGGCCATAATATCCGGTATAGGCACTCCTTTCTTCAATTGTTTTTTTACTCTTTTGGCCATCTTTTTATCGGTACACTCCACTACATATCCTTTAAAGAGGGGCTGTTTTAACCGATATTTTTTTTTATTTTCTTTGAAATAGGCTTCGAGCTGCTCTGCATCTATCGGTAAAAGGTACTTTCGTTGCGATTCGACAATCAGTATATTTCGGCCGAACTCTTCTGTCAGTTGTGCTATCTCCACGGAATCTTCTCTGGTCAATTTTGGGAAGAGAATCTCCATCTCTGGTCCGAACCGTTTCCTCATCCGGTCAAATTTATTCCGAAGATGCAAGGTATCGTCCAAAGGTACGGTACCGATACGTTTGATAATATGCCACCCGTAAGGGGTCAAAACCGGCAGGGAGACACTTCCGTCCTGTTCCAGGGCAAAAGCGGCAGTTTCGAAAGTTTCTTCAAATTCGCCGCGACTGAACGCGGGCAAAAGGCCTCCGTTCGGGGCAGAGAAAGAGTCGTCGGAGGCTTCTATGGCTAATTGTTCGAACGATTCGCCCCCTTCTATCCGTGCATACAAACGGTATGCCCGTTTCCGAGCCAACGCTTTCTCCTGTTCCGATGCTTGCGGAACGACGGCACATAGGATGTGAGCGACTTTCAACTTGGGAGGTTGTTCTTGCAAATAGGTTTCAAAACGTTTCTCTGTTTCTGTATTTTGAGATGTTTGCCGTTTTCGCATAATACGCTCCTGATAATGCAAACAGGCCTGTTTGAAACTGTTTGTGGTATCTCTCCCCCGGGCTTTGGCATCTGCGATGTAGAGTTGTTGCAGAATAAACCTGTCCAGAAATTCCGGAAAAAGAATCTCTGCCTGCATCGCTTTTGCCCGGCTGTAAGAGGCGGCTATTTCTTGTACAGAAAACGGCTGCCCGTTTATTTTCACGACAGTCCGCGTCATGTCGGAGGCAAACACCGACACAGACAAAACAATCAAAACAGAGAGAAATACTATTTTCATAACATCCGGCGTACTAAAATAACAAAAATACACCAACCAGATTTTGCTTAGAATCTTTGTCGGTGTATTCTGTTTGGTATCAATAACGCGATTTTGATTATTCGCCGCGGCTGTAATTGGGGGCTTCGCTGGTTATCGTTACATCGTGGGGATGGCTTTCGGCAACACCGGCATTGGTAATACGGGTAAATTTGGCCTGATGCAACTCATCGATGTTTCTGGCTCCGCAATATCCCATACCGGCACGCAATCCACCGACCATCTGATAGATGACTTCATAAAGCGAACCTTTGTAGGGTACACGCGCGGCAATACCTTCGGGAACCAGTTTCTTCACATCGCTTTCGTTGGCCTGGAAATAACGGTCCTTGGAGCCTTTTTCCATCGCTTCCAACGATCCCATTCCCCGATATGATTTGAACTTGCGACCATTATAGATAATGGTTTCTCCCGGAGACTCTTCTACACCGGCCAACAGCCCGCCGACCATCACCGAATAGGCACCTGCGGCCAAAGCCTTGACTATATCACCCGAATAACGGATACCTCCGTCGGCAATCAACGGTATTCCGGTTCCTTCCAACGCCTTGGCCACTTCATATACGGCCGACAACTGGGGAACTCCCACTCCGGCAATTACCCGCGTGGTACAAATGGAACCCGGACCTATACCTACTTTTACGCCATCAGCTCCGGCTTCTACCAGGAATTTAGCGGCTTCGCCCGTAGCAATGTTCCCTACCACCACGTCTATCTGGGGATATTTGGCTTTTACTTTTTTCAGTACATCTACTACATAAACCGAATGGCCATGTGCGGTATCGATTACGATTGCATCGACTCCGGCAGCTACCAAAGCGTCCACACGATCCATTGTATCGACGGTTACACCAACGCCGGCGGCTACCCGCAAACGGCCCAATTTGTCTTTACAAGCCAAGGGTTTGTCTTTGGCCTTGGTAATATCTTTATAGGTTACCAATCCTACCAGTTTTCCGTCTTTATCTACAACAGGTAATTTTTCGATCTTATGTTCTTGCAGTATGTCAGCAGCCTGCTGCAAATCGGTGGACTGATTGGTGGTAATCAGGTTTTCTTTGGTCATCACCTCGTCTATCGATTTTTCGGCATTACGCTCGAAACGAAGGTCGCGATTGGTTACAATCCCAACCAGACGGCGATCATCATCGACAACGGGTATCCCGCCGATTTTATATTCGGCCATAATCATCAGGGCATCCTTTACTTTGGAACCGCGCTTGATGGTAACCGGATCGTAGATCATGCCGTTTTCGGCCCGTTTTACGGTATGAACCTGTTTGGCCTGCTCTTGAATAGACATATTCTTATGAATCACTCCGATTCCACCCTCGCGGGCAATGGCGATGGCCAACTTGGCTTCGGTTACCGTATCCATGGCAGCTGAAACCAAAGGCGTATTCAACTGGATATTTCTTGAAAACTTTGTCGTAAGTTCGACATTCCGGGGGAGGACTTCTGAATAGGCGGGGATTAACAATACGTCGTCAAATGTCAATCCGTCCATAACCACTTTTTCTGCAATAAATGACATAGGCGTAAAATTTATTGCGCACAAAGATACATATTTTTGCGATATTTTTTTCGACCGGAACAATCTTTTTTGATTGCTTTCAAATATTTTACCTTGTTTGATTTTTTACCTAACTCCTTATTGTCATAAATAAAAAACGAGCCGGCTTTTAAAAGCCGGCTCATTGGAGATATAGTATTGTTTCTCCATCTTTAATTGGCCATTTCGGAAATGAATTTGATACGCACCAGGCGAATTTCTTCTTCGGTATAGTCCTTACCAAACTCTTCAATGGCATTTTCCAAACTGTCGGTCTCTTCTTCTTTAAAGTATTCGAACAGCTCTTCGATACGGTCTTCGTCCATAATCTCTTGGAGGAAATAGTCTATGTTGATCTTGGTTCCCGAATAGACGATAGCCTCTATTTCATCCAACAAATCGGTAAATTCCAACCCTTTGGATTCGGCCAGTTCGTCCAATGCAATCTTCCGGTCAATAGCCTGGATAATGGAAACCTTTAATTTTGACTTGTTGGCCACGGTGCGTACACGCAAATCTTCGGGACGTTCTATTTCGTTCTCCTCTACGTGTTTCTTGATCACTTTTATAAATTCTTCGCCGTAGCGTTTGGCCTTCCCGGCTCCCACCCCGAGGATGTTCTGCAACTCTTCTATGGTAACCGGATAGGTGGTAGCCATGGCTTCCAACGATGGATCCTGGAAGATAACATAAGGGGGCAGTTCCAGCTTCTTGGCTATCTTCTTGCGCAGATCTTTCAAAATGGAGTACAATACGGGATCGACGGCACAAGAGGCACCTCCCTTCATCGGGACTTCCTCTTCTATTTCGTCAAAATCGTTGTCTTCTACTATTTTGAACGATTCAGGCTTCTTCAAGAACGCATGACCTTTTTTGGTAACTTTCAACAGCCCGTAATTCTCTATATCTTTATCGAGGTATCCTCCAATGAGCGCTTGACGGATGACAGCATTCCATACTTTTTCATCTTCTCCTTCTCCTACCCCGAATACTTCGAGTTCATCGTGATGGTAAGAGAGCACCTCGCTGGTCTCTTTTCCTGTCAAAACATCGATAACATGGTCTGTTTTGAACTTTTCTTTTAAAGCGATGACAGTATCAATAACTGCACACAATAAATCTTGAGCTTCCACTTGTTTTTTGGGGTTTAAACAATTGTCACAATTTCCACAATTATCTTCGTTATACTCTTCGCCGAAATAATGCAGCAACAGTCGCCTTCTACATACGGACGATTCTGCATACGCAGCGGTTTCAAGCAACAGTTGCTTGCCGATTTCTTGTTCAGCAATGGGTTTGCCCTGCATAAACTTTTCCAGTTTCTGCAAATCCTTGTTCACATAGAAGGTGATACACTGTCCTTCGCCACCATCACGACCGGCCCGGCCGGTTTCCTGATAGTAACCTTCGAGGCTCTTGGGTATGTCGTAATGTATGACGTAACGTACATCGGGCTTGTCTATACCCATACCGAACGCTATGGTGGCCACGATAACCTCTACCTTCTCTAACAAAAATGCATCCTGGTTGGTTGTACGGGTATTCGAGTCCATCCCAGCGTGATAGGGCAATGCCTTGATTCCATTAACTTGGAGCGTCTGGGCCAGTTCTTCTACCTTTTTACGGCTTAAACAATAAATGATACCCGACTTGCCGGGTTGTGATTTGATATATTTGATGATATCCTTATCTATGTTCTGGGTCTTGGGCCTTATTTCGTAATAGAGGTTGGGACGATTGAACGACGACTTGAAAACAGCAGCATCCAACATCCCCAGATTTTTCTGAATATCATGCTGTACCTTAGGAGTGGCCGTAGCTGTCAAAGCGATAACAGGATGCACTCCGATCTCCTGAATGATGGGACGGATACGGCGATATTCCGGCCGAAAGTCATGACCCCATTCCGAAATGCAGTGCGCCTCATCCACCGCATAAAACGATATATCAACCTGTTTGAGGAATTCGATGTTTTCCTCTTTGGTCAGCGACTCGGGAGCGACATACAACAACTTGGTCTTTTTGCAAAGAATATCACTTTTTACCTGATCTATCGCCGCTTTGTTCAACGATGAATTGATAAAGTGAGCTATTCCGTCCTCTTCGCTGAAATTACGCATGGCATCTACCTGGTTTTTCATCAGGGCGATCAACGGAGAGATGACAATGGCCGTACCGTCCATCATCAACGACGGCAATTGATAACACAATGATTTACCGCCTCCGGTAGGCATCAGAACAAAGGTGTCTTTTCCGGATAGAAGATTCCGGATAATCGCCTCCTGATTTCCTTTAAAGGTGTCAAAACCAAAGTATCTTTTTAATTCTTCCGTTAAATTCGTTTTTGTTGCCATGCGATAAACTCTGATTAGAATAGTCCTGGAATATGCGAAAGCACTTCTCCTTTTTGGGTCTTGATAGAGAGAAAAAAGTGAATCGGAAAAAGTTTTTCCCTCAAACGACACGCATTTATGCAGTTTGTCGTTTCCATGTTTTAATGAATCGCGCTTTTCTACCAAACAAATTTATAAACAACTCTTCAAAATTCGCAATAAATTTGGAAGTTTTTAATGCAAAGTCATCATATTTGTTTTTTCCAGCTTCTCTTTTGCGTATTGGGCGTTTATCACCAGTTCTTTTTCGTCCGACGAGGGCATCTCGAACATGGCATCCATGACAACGCTTTCTGTGATGGAGCGCAAACCACGGGCCCCGAGTTTAAATTCTATGGCCTTGTCCACAATATAATCCAACGCATCGTCTGTTACGGTCAACTTCACGTCGTCCATCTCAAACAGTTTGACATATTGTTTGACGATGGCGTTTTTAGGCTCGGTCAGGATTCGTCTCAGCACAGCCCGATCCAACGGCTGTAAATAGGTCAGGATGGGCAAACGTCCTATTATTTCAGGTATCAACCCGAACGATTTCAAATCCTGGGGTGTGATATACTGCAACAAGTTGTCCCGGTCTATTTCCATCCGGCTTTTCCCGGCCGCATACCCTACTACCCGGGTGTTCAGCCGTTGGGCTATTTTCTTTTCGATGCCTTCAAAAGCTCCGCCGCAAATAAACAGAATATTCTTGGTATTTACCGGTATCATTTTTTGTTCCGGGTGTTTGCGACCTCCCTGGGGAGGAACGTTGACGATGGAGCCCTCCAAGAGTTTCAACAACCCCTGCTGTACCCCTTCCCCACTGACATCGCGTGTAATGGAGGGATTATCGCCTTTTCGGGCAATCTTGTCGATCTCGTCGATAAAAACGATTCCTCGTTCTGCGGCGGCTACGTTGTAATCGGCTACTTGGAGTAACCGCGTCAACAGGCTTTCAATATCTTCTCCCACGTAACCGGCTTCGGTCAATACCGTGGCATCGACTATGGTAAACGGTACATGGAGCATGCGCGCGATGGTTCTGGCCAACAAAGTCTTTCCGGTTCCGGTAGGC
>DVNA01000005.1 GCA_018714665.1 Candidatus Gallibacteroides avistercoris
TATTTGAAGGAACTTGTTTCTCTTTACTATTGGTAAAGAGAGAGCCTCTTTTAATTCTTCGACAGACTCATATTCAATAAAATAATCGGCCGTTGCCGGAATATGGAATGTATGGTGTTGCAACAAAGAAAAGTGTTGTTCTATAATCATATCAGCCTATTATAAAATACGAAAGTCTATTAATAATCCATCCTCAAAATAGAGGTATTCATTCAATTCGTACATCCATTGTTCCCTTAATCCGCTATATGTAGGAATTTGCTTGACCTCTTCGGGCATTCCTATCGACAAACGGCACTCCTCTTTTGTCATGCCCTTGACCAATGTCCCTTTTGTAATACGGTCCCAAATATCGTCGCTGATAGTAGGGTAACGCAAACGAGGATTTTCAAATGAAAACATCCTGTCGAAGATACGGTTTTCGCCTGTTTCCGAGCGGGTTTTCAATGACAAAAGAACCATAGCCTCTTTCCCTTCGCTATCAGTAAATGTCAATTTCACCGGTAAAGTCGTATTTCCGACAGAAATTTCCTTTACCGTAATCGGCACCAGTTTTTTTCCATCGATACGCTCTCCCGACAAATTGTACCACTGCGGGGTACGGATATACAATTGTTTCCCTACCAATAATTCCGAAAACTTATCTATTTCATCGAGAGAAATCAAATTCGGAATCATGGGCCGATACGAGGTATCGGATATCTGATCGAATACCTTGTCCGTATTGAACTGGTATTTCTTTCCTTCACATTCAAAAATTAAAGCGACCTTTTTTTCGCCTCCGAAGGTGGTGTATTCTGCAAAAGAGTGAAACGTAAAGATTTTATGATGGAATGTAGAATCGGGGATAACTTCATTCAAATCAACCGGCTTTAATAAGATATTAGGTGTTTCTCCATCGTAAATGAATCTTTTTCCATGTTGCCACTGACCACATCCTTCAAACAGGATGTTTTCTGAAATAAACTTCTCTTCTGCGGTTTTGGGAATAACTATTTCGTCGATTTTTTTTCTTTTCCATTTTCCGGTAGCCGACAAATCGGATACCGGAGAGCATGAATAAAATACAATTGTAAGAGAAATCAATCCTATGATGAAACGGCTCATTTTTATTTTCTGTTTTGCTGTCAAATATAACAAGAATAGAATTATTGTAAATGCGAATATAAAAAGATTTTCTTTTAATAGGCCATTTTAACAAGAACACAAATTCAAATAAAACATCCACCTATATCTCTTTTTTTGTATATTTGTTCGCTGTTTGGAATTGAAAAAGTATGTCATTACCCAATACCGGTCAAGTTGTTTTGCATTTTCACCGATGGAGCAGAAAGCGCTATGCCGCCTTTTGCAGTATGGGGTGTTGTGTAAACATCGGCACATTAAGTTGCAAAATAGCCGATTGTTCTTTAAAGAAACAGGGAATCCATCTCTCCTGTCCGGGAGATTCAGATGATACCGGCATCCGTTTTTTCAATACCGATTTACCTCCGTTGATAAACAACCAGGAAGAAAAACAACTATTTATCCTCATCGTAAACCGACGGGGTATAGATACGTGCGATACGATACGTTTTATTCATCCATACAAAAAGGCGGATAAACGAGCTATGCTTGTTTTATCCGCCTTTTTGCACAATCAATTTTATTAAACAATGATAAACCGTTTAAAAGACAAAGTTCTGTCAGGAGAATCTATTACCGAAAAAGAGGCTATTCTCCTATTAAATGTAGACGATAAAGAGAGTCTATACGAAGCCGCCCACCAAATAACCCGTCAATTATGCGGACACTATTTCGATTCATGCTCCATTATCAATGCCAAATCGGGTAGATGTCCTGAAAATTGCAAATGGTGCGCCCAATCCAACCATTACCACACACAGATAGAGAAATACGACTTAATAGATAAGCAGACGGGCGTAGAAATCGCTCAAAAAAACCAGCAGGCCGGAATTCGCCGCATTGCATTGGTAACAAGCGGGAAACAGCAAAAAGGAGACAAACTGTTACCAATATGTTCCATCTTTAAAGAACTCAAAGCAAAAACCCGTATGCTATTGTGTGCATCGTTGGGATTGCTTTCCAGGGACGAATTGATTCAACTCCAACAAGCAGGGGTACAACGGTATCATTGTAATCTGGAAACAGCCCCCTCCTATTTCAATACACTATGCTCTACCCATACCCAAGAACAAAAAATAGAAACCATCCGTGCCGCTCAGGCTATTGGGATGGATGTCTGCTCCGGTGGAATTATCGGGATGGGAGAAACCATGTTGCAACGGATAGAACTGGCTTTTAAATTAAAAGAATTATATATCCAGTCGATCCCCATCAATATATTGCAACCGATAAAAGGTACTCCATTAGAGAATCAACCACCCCTGGAACCGGAAGAGATATTGACAACCGTTGCCTTATTCCGGTTCATAAACCCTACGGCTTTTCTCCGTTTTGCCGGAGGACGTGCCTCCATCTGTAAAGAGGTACAGCAAAAGCTCCTGTATATCGGCATTAATTCGGCCATCATGGGTGATATGCTGACAACCATCGGATCAAAGACCGATGAAGATAAAATTTTATTTCAAACATCCGGCTATACCCTATAAATATAAAAAACATGGATAAATTTGACAAGGAACATCTCTGGCACCCTTACACCTCGACTACCCAACCACTCCCGACGTTCAAGGTAAAGTCTGCCCACGGAGTTTATATCGAACTGGAAGACGGCCGAAAACTGATAGACGGAATGTCCTCCTGGTGGGCGGCCGTACACGGTTACAATCACCCGGCATTGAATCAAGCGGCAAAAGAACAGCTCGAAAAAATGTCGCACGTCATGTTCGGTGGGCTTACGCATGACCCGGCCATCGAATTGGGTAAATTATTACTTTCGATCGTCCCCCGGTCGTTGACAAAAATTTTCTACTGCGACTCCGGATCGGTATCGGTAGAAGTTGCGTTGAAAATGGCCGTACAATACTGGTATGCAAAAGGTGTCCCGCAAAAAAGCAATTTTGTAACCATCCGGAGCGGTTATCACGGCGACACATGGAATGCCATGTCCGTTTGCGACCCGGTAACCGGGATGCACTCCATCTTTGAAGAAGCCCTTCCGAAACGTTTCTTTGTCCATGCTCCCAAATGCCGATTCGACGACGTGTGGAACCCGACAGACATTGCCGAATTACAAGTATGTATCGAAAAAAATAGGGATTCCTTGGCCGCTTTAATTCTGGAACCTATTGTACAGGGAGCCGGCGGGATGAGATTCTATCACCCCCAATTCCTGAGAGAGGCTCGTCGGTTATGTAGCGAAAACGATATTTTACTGATTACCGATGAAATCGCCACCGGATTCGGCCGGACCGGGAAGTTGTTTGCCTGTGAACACGCCGGTATAGAACCGGACATCATGTGCATAGGAAAAGCACTTACGGGTGGATACCTGACAATGGCCGCCACGTTGGCATCCGACAACGTGGCAAATACCATATCGTCTCACTACCCCGGCGTATTTATGCACGGGCCCACGTTCATGGGCAATCCATTGGCTTGCGCCATTGCCATTGCCTCTGTTTCCCTGTTGTTGAAAAGTGGCTGGAAAGAACAGGTGCTTCGTATCGAAAATCAGCTCAAACAAGAGTTGTCCCCGGCAGTCCGTTTTCCCCAAGTAACGGACGTCCGGGTTCTAGGTGCCATCGGTGTTATAGAGATGAAACGATCGGTCAATATGGCCAATATCCAACAACAATTTGTCGATGCCGGTGTATGGGTTCGCCCATTCGGCAGACTGGTCTATATCATGCCCCCCTTCGTCATGCAACCGGAACAATTATCTTTCTTAACAGATGCTTTGTTGAATGTAGTAAAAGAACAACCGGAATGAACATTCAAGAAAAACTATCGGAATTACAAAAAGAGGGTAACTATCGCACCTTGACTCATCTGCAACACGAGGGGTGCTACGTCTTCAAAGAGGGGAAAAAATACCTGAATCTCTCATCGAACGACTATTTAGGCATCGCCTCAAAGATTGACCTGCGTAAAGAATTTCTCTCTTCGCTCGACGTTTCATCGACCGGCTTTTCTGCATCTGCATCGCGATTGCAAACAGGAAGTTACCCCGAATACAATCTTCTGGAAGAAAAACTCAGTTCGCTCTATGGATCAGAAGCGGCCATTGTTTTCAACAGCGGATACCATGCCAATACTGGTATCCTGCCGGCAATTACAGACGAAAGATCTCTCATTCTGGCCGATAAACTGGTACACGCAAGTATTATAGATGGAATCCGGCTCTGTTCAGCCAAAAGCATACGCTACCGGCACAACGATTACCAACAACTGGAACGTCTGGTGCTCGACAATGCATCCCGTTACGAACAGATAATCATCGTTACCGAAAGCATATTCAGCATGGATGGAGATGAAGCCGATTTACCCCGCCTGTGCCAAATAAAGAAACAATACCCTCATGTGATGCTTTACGTAGACGAAGCGCATGCGTTCGGGGTAAGAGGTACTTCCGGATTAGGATGTGCCGAAGAAAATGGATGTATTGCCGATATCGATTTTTTAGTAGGCACATTCGGAAAGGCCCTGGCTTCAATCGGAGCTTTTGTCGTATGCAGTAATCTGATACGAGAATGTCTGATAAACCGTATGCGTACGTTTATCTTTACAACAGCACTCCCCCCCATCAACATAAGTTGGAGTTTGTTTATCCTCGAAAAACTGCCGTATTTCTCTGTACAAAGAGAATATGTAAAGACCATCAGTCAAAGATTACGCCGACAACTGCCTCGAACTGCCGGCAGCAGCCATATCGTGCCGATGTTGATCGGAGGGAACGATGATTGTGTACGCATTTCTCAGGAATTGGCCGGATACGGATTCTTTGCTTCGGCAATTCGTCCCCCTACGGTTCCAGCCGGGACAGCACGCATCCGGTTCTCGTTATCGGCCAATATGCCCGAAGACGAAATAGAACGGCTC
>DVNA01000044.1 GCA_018714665.1 Candidatus Gallibacteroides avistercoris
GACACCCTTGTACATCTGGATACGTTCTTTGTTTCCTTCTTTGATACGGTAAGCCACAGTAATGGTATCCCCGCTTTTGAACGAAGGATGTTCCTTTCCGGTAGCAAATGCTTCTTCTGCAACTTTAATTAAATCCATTTTTAATAGCTATTTAAAATGTGTTATTATTATCGCAATGTAAACAGGCTACATTTCCTGCCAGAGATTGCGAAAAGCGACGCAAAATAACAAAAAAAATATCGGATGTACAAATGTTTCTTCCTCTTTGCTTCAATTTTTATTGGTTGGCAGGAGTGGGCTATGCAGGTAAAAGTCATTTATCCAGCCATTTATTGGCAAATTGGATATAGCTTTCCCAGTCGAAATCGGTAACGTCGTGTATGCCCGTGCGGATGTGATAGCCGACGCTTGTCATAACCGGAGAGTTCACCGGAGGCATCGTCTCATTTTCCAACCCTTTTAGTCCGTAGAGCCGATATACCTCTGAGGCGTGGTAGGCCGCCAGGTATTCTCCTTTGGGGTCGGCCCAAAGGTCTTGCTCGGCACTGGCCACATAGACCGGTCTGGGAGCTATCAGGGCAATCAGGGCGTGCTGGTCGAAAGGCAGAGATTCTTCGTTGTTCCGGTATCGGTTGAAGTTTTTACAAAACCAGTGAGGAAAGCTGTTGGTGATGATTTGTACGGTTTCACCGAATTTCCTTCTGGACAGGGCGGCTCCGCCGCATCCCGAATCGTTGGAAATGACGATTCGAAAACGTTTGTCCTGTGCTCCGGCCCATAAGGCCGCTTTGCCCTGTCGGGAATGACCCATTAATATTACGCTGTTTGCATCAATGCGTGGGTCTTTCTCCAAATAATCCATTATACGGCTCATCCCCCAGGCCCATACACCAATAGCCTGACATCCGTCGGGGGTAATCTCTTCGGACGATTGGATGCCGAAAAGGGCCAGGATGCTGTTTCCGGTCTGTTCTTTTGCGTCTGGGAAGAAATCGTTGTAACAAGCCGTGGCAACGGCATATCCCGCATCCAATATTTTCTGGATGGGCCAGCGTGAAGATTGGAATCCGCGAAGAGCCTCGGCTGCTTTGTTGTTTCTTACGCCGGCTTTCTGGTCGTTTCGGCTCCACGACGGAGTAATGATAATCCCCTCGTCGCTGTTTACCGTGTGGTTGCCGAAATAGTTGTATGACAAAAACACAGGAACCTTTCCCTTCACCTGTTTTGGGTAGTATATCAGTATCGTGGTTTCGCGTAGTATCCCGTTTCTTTTAAACATGATCTTGACCTGTTTTCTTTTGGCCGTATGGTTGAGCACATCCGGGTCGAAAGAGAGTGTTTCGTATGCGGTTTCGATTTTTCCTTCCGGGAACTTTCCGAACATCTGTTCCGAAAAAAGCGAGAGTATTTCGGGACGGCGGATCTTTTCCCATTTTCGGGCCGAAGTTATCTCTCTCCCGTCGTTACTTACCAACAACGCGGGCAAGGTGTAGGCCGGAACTTTGTTTTCGTCGTAATTGGCCGGTTGTTGGCTTTGTCCCGGCAGGCAAACCATCCAGGCAATTAAAATAAAAGAATGAAGATTTTTATACATAAAAATTATAATTGTTTGTTCTGCAAAGGTTTGTTAATGTTGTTGGTAATCGAAAAGGTTGGCATCGTATAGATGCTTTTGTTTGTTCTTCCCGACAGAAGGCGTGTCATAATAGGAGGTAAATTTAGTTAGATACGATAATATATAGTATCTGGCTTTCTTGGATTATTGGGCCTTCTGGATTTCCTGTTGAGGCTTTTCTGTTGAGAGATCAAGATGATTGTATTTATTATATTGTTTTTAAAAATAATTCCGGAAAAGTCCTGGCACAGTTTGCTCTGATATATATCGAAAATATTGGTCGGCCCGATTGAATCGCAAAATAAAAAACAGGCACTATGGATATTTTCTTTTGCTGCAAAATATTTGTTGTTAGAGAGAGTTATTTCTCTAAACCAGTTAGGGGCAGATTCCTGGGAGGAGTAGGCTAAGATTAGTCCATTCCCCTTGAAAAAGACATTTTTATAGATGGTGATATTTTCCACCATTGCATTCGTTTTCCCAAAATTTATATGGAACCCAACTTTGTCTGGGCGTTGCCTGCCCCATCCACAACCAGAGTTGGAGCATATGTTTTCTGCAAAGGTTATGTTTTTCATGCTCGATCCATTATGGCCATTGTTCCATATTTCAAATGAATACATGGCGCAATCTTCTATTTTATTGTATTTATATATGATATTTTCTTGTTTGGCTATGGCCGAATGACTTTGATTGGTAATGCCTGTGTCATATATATCATGAATATAGTTTCTTTCGATGAAGATATTGGTGTTATTTCCCCATAATTCAATGCCGTTACCATAGCGAACATTTTTTAGTCTAGGGCAAGAACCTCCACCTATCCAAGATATTTCTGTATTGTTGATGTCGATATTAAAACAGTTTTCTAATTGTATTCCATGTGCTGCTCCATTTTGGATTGATAGGTTGCTGATTTCTATATGTCCTACCGAGTTGCCGTAAATTATGGTTTGGTTTAATGCTAGATCTAAAATTTTCCATAAACAGATGGGATTCTTGGGTGCGCAAACAAATAATAGATGTTTATTTTTGTCGTAATAAAAATCCATATCTTGGTTGCAGTCTTTTTTATCCCATTTTTTCTTTCCGATGTTTTGGGGAGAAATTAGATTGCCGACTTCCTTGGTCAGGACTTTGTTGTATCTCCACAAATTTTTTTCAACCTGTATCCAGTCTTGTTCCGATGTAGACCTGATTGATCCGTTTATGACAGGCTTAGAACCTTTGCCATAAGAGGTATAATGGATTTTTTTATGTTTATTCCCTGATTGTAGGAAAATTGTGCCAAACCATTCGTCTCCTCGTCTAAAACAAACAGTATCTCCGGGTTTTAGATCAAGTTTATTTAGGTGGGATAAAGTTTTAATTGCTGTTTGAGGTGTCTTGCCGTTATAGGAATCATCTCCATTAGTTGAAATATAGTATTTCTGTCCATATATGGTAGGCTGAATGACGAACGTTGATATGAAAAGAAAAAAATGAAATAGTTTCATCATAAATCAAACAGTTTTCGAAAGATAGAATTTATGTAATTAGTAACAAGGTTGAAGAGACAGAGTCATTTTATGGCTTTATGTTTATCTGTAATCTTAGTTAATATTTACCGGTGATCAAGAAATCAAAGGTAAGTTGTAAAAATGCAAGACAGAAACCAAAATTATAAATATTTTTTTGACAATCGATAAAAGAAAAATAGCTTGTTGAAAAATAGTTGTCCTTGTTATGTATACGGAAGATGTTTTTGTTAAATTCTACTCTTGTGAATATTCTGATAAATTTATAAAATCCTGGGTGTGAGGATGGATGGGGCCCGATTTGTTTTTATGACGTAATTGACTATTTTCAATCTGGCGAAAAGAAATAGTCATTAAGAAATAATTTATAGTGATTGTAGGGTCTATAAAGGGAGATGTGTCGTGAGTTGTGTGCTAATCTTGTGTTAGGCCGATAAAAAATATGAATGGAATAGATATAATTAAAAGATTTGTTCGTATATTTGCGAATAAATCAACCCGTGTATGCAAAGGCAAAAAAGTTATACAATCACGCAAGAACAGTTGGCCAGGTTTGCCAAAGCGCTGGGACATCCTGCCCGGATAGCTATTTTGCATTTTTTGGCCAAGCAGGAAACATGCTATTTCGGGGAGATTCACAAAGAGTTACCTATTGCCAAGGCTACTGTGTCTCAGCATCTGAAAGAGCTGAAAGAAGCCGGTCTTATACAGGGAGAAATCGAAATGCCCAAAGTGAAGTATTGTATCAATCGGGAGAATTGGAGATTGGCTTGTGGGCTCTTTGAGCAATTTTTTGCTCAGCATATAGGTAAATCTGAAAAATGTTGCCAGTAAAAACTTTTTTTTGAGTTGAATGTTCGTTGTTTTACGAATTACGTCTAATAAATAAATTTTATATTTATGGAAATAAAAGTATTGGGTACGGGATGTGCCGGTTGTAAAGCCTTGTATGCGACAGTAGAACAAGTAGTAAAAGAGTTTTCTTTGGAAGCAACGGTGGACAAAGAGGAAGATATGGTGAAAATTATGGAATATGGCATAATGACGCTTCCGGCTCTGGTTGTAGATGGTAAAGTGGTGGCAAAAGGAAAACTTTCAGCCGGAGAGATAAAAGAGATATTGGTTGGATAAATTTATTTCAAAGGTCATAGCTGATCGTTTAATTATAATATAAGAAATGAACGTTCTGATTTTATGTACGGGAAATAGTTGCCGTAGCCAGATGGCGCACGGTTTCTTGCAATCTCTTGATCAAAACATACGGGTCTGTTCGGCAGGTATTCGTCCGGCAGAAAAGGTCCATCCCTTGGCAGTGGAGGTTATGTCCGAAGTAGGCATAGACATAAGCCAACATACTCCATCTTCTGTAACAGCTTATCTAAACGATTCCTGGGATTATGTAATAACGGTATGCGGGAATGCCCAAGAAACCTGCCCGGTTTTTACGGGCCAGGTGGGTAAACGGCTTCATATCGGGTTTGACGATCCTGCGGCAGCCTCCGGGACCGCAGAATATGTAAAGAGAGAATTTGTCCGGATCAGAAATGAAATCCAGTATCAGTTCGCTCGTTTTTACACCATGGAGATAAAGGGGTGGCAGCTCCGGTTGGACGAGGAGGCTCGGAACAAGGACGAGGAAAATATAAGATAACATATGATACAACGTTTTGCAGACTGGCTGGTATATGATGTCTGGGGGTTGGATGCATCGACATCATTGGCGGGAGCAGTTCATTTCTTTTTCTATGATACGATCAAGATTTTGTTGTTGCTGTTCCTTATCAGTATAATAATGGGTATTGTAAACGCTTATTTCCCGGTAGAACGTTTGCGCAATTATTTGGTATCTCGCAAGCTGTACGGATTTCAATATCTTTTTGCAGCTTTGTTCGGAGCCATTACCCCGTTTTGTTCCTGTTCATCCATCCCCCTGTTTATCGGATTTGTAAAAGGCGGTATCCCTTTGGGTGTAACGTTTTCCTATTTGATAACCTCTCCGTTGGTAAACGAAGTAGCCGTTGCTATGTTTATAGGGATTTTTGGTGCTCGCATAACCATAATCTATGTGGTTAGTGGCGTCTTGTTGGGTATGGCCGGGGGTATTCTCCTGGGTAGGATGAAGTTGGAGCGATATTTAAGCGACTGGGTAAGGCAGGTTCAACAAAGTACAACTTCTGATTCCAATACATGGGAGAGGAATAACACCTCTTTCCGCAAACGGTTGCCCGCTATCATACACGGTTCATGGAGGATTGTCAAAGGGGTGTTTCTGTATGTTGTCATTGGTATCGGTATCGGATCGTTTCTGCACGGTTATGTGCCGGAAAATTTTTTTGAACAGTATATGTCCGATAACCCGTGGTTTGCTGTTCCGTTGTCAGTTGTATTGGCAGTACCTATGTATGCCAATGCGGTAGGAATTGTTCCGGTGGTGGAGGTGTTTGTTGCCAAAGGTGTACCGATCGGTACGGCATTGGCTTTTATGATGGCGGTAGTTGGGTTGTCTTTACCCGAGGCTGCTTTGTTGAAAAAAGTGATGACCTGGAAGTTGGTGGGAATTTTTTTTGCAACAGTTGCTTCGCTCATCATCGTGTTGGGTTACCTGTATAATTTCGTTTTATGATGTTGTGCATATGACAGAAAAAAAATGATGCGATAATTTTCTATTTGCTACATCTTGATTTGTCGTAATTTTCGTATTTTTGAAACCTACAAGAACGTTGAATAGTCAAGATGAGAAATTTATTTTTGCTGTTATTTTTCTGTGTATATCTCTTTCCGGTCTCTGCCCGGGTGCAAGTAAATCTATACCAATCCGTCGATTCGGCGGGAATGAATGCATGGGTTGATTCCGTTTTCGATTCCATGACGTTGGAAGAGCGTATCGGGCAATTGTTTGTACTGGGAGTGGATGTAAGCACCTCGCAAAACAACAAAATCATTTTAAAGAACTATGTTGAAAATCTTAAAATAGGCGGTATCCTGTTTACTCACGGAACCGCCCGAGACCAGGCCGAACTCACCAATTACGGGCAGTCGTTGGCCAAAGTTCCTTTGTTGATTACCCTCGACGGCGAATGGGGATTGTCCATGCGCTTGCGGGATACCCCCCGTTTCCCGATCAATATGATGTTGGGAGCCATCGACAACGATAGCCTCATTTATCAATACGGCAAAGAGGTGGGGCGGGAGTGCCGGTTGATGGGTATCCATGTAAACTTCGCGCCGGTGATGGATGTAAACAGTAATCCAGATAATCCGGTGATCGGCAAACGGTCGTTCGGCGAAGAGGTAGAGCAGGTAACCCGCAGGGCACTTTTGTATGCCAAAGGATTGGAGAGCGAGGGGGTGATGTCGGTGGCCAAACATTTTCCGGGACATGGAGATACTTCGGACGATTCGCATAAAACCATGCCGGTGGTGACGCACGATACCGCCCGGTTGAAATCGTGCGAACTGTATCCCTTTAAACGATTTATCGACGAGGGGTTTTCGGGTGTCATGGTAGGACACCTCTTTGTCCCGGCCCTTGATAGCGAAACAAAACGTCCGGCTTCCCTGTCGCCTCTTGTTATCGACTCGCTTTTACGCCGGCAAATGGGATTCGACGGATTGGTCTTTACCGATGCCCTCGAAATGAAAGGTGTTGCCGATAACGAGAACATGGTTGTTAATGCCGTTCTGGCCGGGAACGACATCCTTTTGAAACCCGAAAACCCTTTGTCGCAGGTCAAGTTGTTGATCAATGCCGTCAAATTGGGTATAGTGCCGCAGCAGGTGATAGAAGACCGGTGTTTGCGGATTTTGCGTTACAAGTATTGTCTGGGGCTCAACAAGCTCAAACCCGTTACTACCCGCAACATCACAAGTCGGCTGCATACTGCCGATACCGAATACCTGAACCGCAGGCTTAACGAGAGTGCCGTAACGTTGCTCGAAAACAAGGGAGAGATACTTCCGCTCAAACAGTTGGCCGAACGAAAAATCGCCGTACTCTCCATCGGCGAGAACAGCGAAACCCCGTTTCAAAAGATGATAAAACAGTACGCCCCGGTTACCTGTTTTCTGATAGATTACAAAACAACTATGGCAGCCAAGAAGCAGATACTTTCGCAGTTGGCCGGGTACAATACCGTTATTGTAGGGGTTCACTCTTCGCACAGCCGGTATGCCACACTCATCGAGACGTTGGGCAAGGAGAAAAATGTTATTTTCTCTTTCTTTACACCACCTTATCATTTGCTGAATGTACAGAAAGTAAAATTCAGCAACGCCGTTATCATGGCCTACGAGAATACCGACCTGGCCCAGGAGTATGCCGCCCAGGCCATTTTCGGAGGAATCGGCTTTAAAGGCAAGCTTCCGGTTACGTTAAAGGGCCTCTATGCCTTTGGGACGGGGTTGAATACCGAGGCAACCCGTTTGGGTTATACCGTCCCCGAAGAGGTGGGTATGAGCTCCGAAAAACTGAAAGAGATCGACAAAATTGTTCAGGAGGCACTCCAAGAACGGGCCTTCCCGGGATGCCAGGTGTTGATAGCCCGCAAAGGAAAAATCGTCTATAACAAGCCGTTCGGTTATTTCGATTATGCCGGGACCAAACCGGTAGAGAACAGCGATGTGTATGATTTGGCTTCGGTGACCAAAGCCACAGCCACCCTGCCGGCGGTGATGAAAATGGTAGATCAGGGGTTGATACGGGTCGATACCTTCCTGAGTACCTATATCCCTCAGATGAAAGGGACGGACAAGGAGAAGATAAAGGTA
>DVNA01000045.1 GCA_018714665.1 Candidatus Gallibacteroides avistercoris
TTTTTCAAGAACAGTTTTATCAACGTACCGTATCCGGCCCCGTTGATCTTGCGGATGGCTATCTCTTTCCGCCGTCGCTCGCAAGCCAGCGATACCATCGAATAGATACCGAACAAAGCCCCGACAATGCAAACACTTGTCAGAATATAGAGCAAACGCATGAAGTTCAAATCCTTTGAGCTTTCCGTCTCAAACCGTTCTTCCATATAGCGGAATACAAGGCGTTGGTTGGATATCATTTCCTTGATTTTTTGCTCTGCCTCTTTTCGCATACCGGGTTTATACCGAAAAGCCAAATAACTATCGCCTTTTGAATACAGGTAAATGGCCGGAATAGGTTCTTGTTTACCGGATGCGAAGATATCGGGAGTAATCCCTATTACCTGAAAAATCCGTTTATTATACGTCAAAGATAATCCGATCGGATTTCCTTCTCCAAATTGCCTGGCCACAGACTGGCTGATAATTACTTTGTCTTTGTTCCAATCCAGATCCTCCGCATCAAATAATCTTCCCTGTAAACATTTGATTTTACATACATCAAAATATTCGGGTGTTACAGCATAGCCAAAACAATACCCTACTTTTTTTTCTTGTCCCTCCGACTGGATGTCGTCCAGAATAATCTGCCGATGCCCTCTATGGTATTCTATAATGCCATATTCACAATAACAGACCGATTCTAATTCGGGTAAAGCAACGATTTTATCGATACAGTATCGGTATAAGGAAGAAAACTTGTTCACCGAACGGTTTTCCACAAAGCACAATCGGGTTGGATCAAATCCCGGGTCGATATTTTTCATGTGGCGTATCTGTTTGATAAAAACGGCCGAACAGAATATAAAGACGATACCCGCCAACAGTTGAATGCCTATCAGGACGTTTTGAGAAAATAACCGGTTTTCCCGGGCCGTCTCTACTGTGTGAAACAACGAAACGAAACTCTTGTTTCGGATATAGTATAATGGCCATATCAACAGGACAAAAGAGAATGCGACGATCGAAAAGAAATACAACGTCAACTCTCCCCAAATGGCAAAAGAGAACTCCTCCATACCGGTAAATTCAAGATAGACGGGCATAATAAGTTCTATGGTCAAACAACCTATCAGGAACGCCCCGAACAGGATGAACAGAAATTCGGTACAAAGCATGGCATACAGTTGCCCAAACGAAGCCCCGACGGCCAACCGCAGGGCCATATTGCGTCTCTCTTGCTGTAATCGGCTCATGAAAAGCGAGAGATAATTAAATAAGAGGCAAATCACGGTGATGAATCCGGCTATGGCAAAAATCACAATATCGTCGAACGACATATTGTGCGGATATTGTGTGAAATACTCCGACAAATGAAAATCCTGCAACGGATACAACTCTTGGGGCATATAATAGGGGTTGTTGATTGCCTCCCGTATGATGGGCAAGTCGGCATCCAGTTTCCGGGACAGTTTTTTATAATCGGCTCCTTTGTGCAACTTTACAAACGTATGGACTTTTTTAGGGCCATATCTATCGTTTTCCCTGTATGGCATGATGTAATCGAACGAGAAATCAGAATGTATCGGCAAATCCCGAACCATGCCGCAAATATTCAAATTATATATAGTGTGTCTGAACGCTGGCTTTCCATGCCAATCGACAGGATTATCAAAGTCTGTATAACCAGGGACAATATCTCCGATATTATCTTCCGAATAAGGGTAAGTGAATGTTACGACGGTATTTGTAAATCCATCTATCTGTTTCCCGAATTCATATTTTCCTCCAAAATTTTTTTGTATCTCTTTATCTGTTATCAGCAGATTCAACGAGTCGGTAAAAAATTGCTCTTTATCGCCTGCTAAGAACTGGATATCGAATAGTTCAAAAAATCCGGGAGTAACCTGCAACAACTCTTTTTTTCTTCCCAACGTATCGACAAGCTCAACCTTTAACAATGAAACCATGCTTTCTATTTCGGGATAACGTTCTTTGAAAAACGATTGATATCGGTTAAAATATTCACCCATATTCCCTTTCTTATCACTCAATAAAAAAATCCTATCCGAATCGGTTATTCTGTTGTAGGTCATCTCATAACGAATCCACAAGAGGGAGAGGGCAAAGCATACGAAGCCTATGGCCAACCCTACGATACTGACCACTGACTGCTGTTTGTAACGGCAAATGTTCCGCAATCCGATTTTTAAATAATGTGCTATCATACTATTTAGAATTTATGGCTGTTCGTTCAAGAGTATAAATCAAAAAATATTTTTGTGCATTATACTAAAAAAATATATACAAAAATCGTGCCAAACTTTTAAATAACTAACAATCAATTTATTATAAAACTCCCAAATTCGGAAACGAAAAAAAATGTGCGAAATCGCACAAAAGGTGTTCGGAAACGCACATTTTTAAAAAAGTCTGTTTTTGTACTGTGAGATTTGTTTCGTTTTTTTTGATGTTGAAGATATCCAGAAATAGAGTTTTGAGGGGATATTATTTTTGTTTGAATGAAGGATGCTTCTATACAAACATTTGATAATTAGTTGTCTAATTTGTTTTTATGATAGATGTTGTTATTTTTTATATTTTGAAAAAGTTTCATCCCTTATAGGGATGTTACGATTCAAGGATTACCTTGTTTGAATATGTGTGGAATCGCACATAAGGGCGATATACAAGTGGTAGAGTGGAGGTGTCAAGAAAACCTAAGCCAATTTAACATCGGCTTGGGTTGCAAATTTAATGTGAGCTCTACATGGAATTTAGAAGTATCAAAACAGAATCTTCAACCTGTAGCGATGAATTTATCCCTTCGACAAGAAACCCGACATTAACTATAAATAGCTGTCAATGTCGGGTTTCTTGCAATTTGTTGGTTCTATGTCGAACATTCGTTAATTGAAATCCATGATACGTTGAATTTAATTACCAACTAAGTTTCACGAATTTTATTTCCAATGGATTAAATCTGATTATTCCGGAATTGTCTTTTACACCGCCTGATGCATCACACTCCATTAGTTTGATGTTATTGAGGTACGGTGAAGTAATGCTCAATTCGGCAGACTTTCCTGCAATTTCACGTAAATAAAGCATAACGGCATTTTCCCCTGCTACCGGAGCCATGTTTACTAACAGCAGATGGTGCGGATTAATATCCAGGACAGACCCTGTAAACTTCCTGCTGCCACTGTCTTTACCGGCGGGTATGACTCTTGCAAGTAGTGGAATACGTTGGGTCCACGCATATTGGGTGGCAAAACCGTCCGAATTGTCAGAAGAAGATGTCAGCGCATACGTCCATTCTACCTCTCCATGCTGATCTGCATTAAAGTTGGTTACCCAATAATTGCTCATCACCCAAGAGTAAATATGGTTGGTTTCAGGAACGGCACCTGCTTTAAAACGTCCAAGATTGATATTTCCGAACTGCATCAAAGGTACTTCGTTGCTGACCATTACGATCTGCTCGTTATCGTTGCGTACCGACGCAAAATTTTGAACCGTATTCCAGTCGTTGGCAGAGCCTTTCAGTTGGTCTACACCGGCTTCGATGACACCGCCGGGAACATCGAAATGTATTTTCCCGCCCGGAAGTTCAAACGGGAATGATACATAAACCGATTCCGGATCGGTATTGAGCTTCTTTTTAAGTCGGTAAACCATTTTGATCTGCTTGGTGGTTTTAAATACTTGGAACTCAACCCAAAAATTGTTCTTACCCATACCGGCTGGCGACGTACCGACAAAACGGTAGGTATCCCATATGTCTCCTTCTGTCAAACCGTCAAAATGAACCTCTTCGGGTACGTAACGTTTAAAATTGCCTGGGCGGAATTGATCGAGCGATCCACGTACATCGTCCGTTTCATAGATCAGTTCTCCGAGTTTCCACTCGTTGTTGGGGTCTATCAAATCTTTACCCAGTTCTTTATCGATCCATTTGGAGATGGTACCTTTATTCATATCGAATTCGACACGGTACCATTGGTTTTCTATCACGGGAGATGCAGATGTTGTCTTTTCAGGGACAGAGGCCGCTTCATCGGTTATCATGACTTTGAATGTCTTGGAACCGAGGGCCGGCACATCATCTACCCACACCCGCCAATATGTAGCATCGCTACGGCTTTTGTATATCTGCAACTTCGCTTCTTGTCCGTTTTCATCTACCAGCTTAACCTTTTTATTCAGCGGGATGATTTCATGATCTGCATATATGGTTGTCATCCCGATATAATTCCAGTTCAGCGGATTGAAAACGGCAATGGTCGAATGTTCCGGATCGCGTACCGTATAGCTTTGTAATAGCCCTAAGGCCGTTTCTCCTATCGGACGGGAACGGCGGAACGATTCCCAGGCATAAGAGGCCTTATGAGAGCGCTGTTCCATCGTTTCATAAGCAAAAGGATCGCGTACACTCTCGCTATAACCGAACGTATGTTCGCCATAGAATATCAAAGCCTCATTGGCTTCGTCAATCTGTCTGTTGACACTCTCCGGTATATCGGCACCCATCATCTTTGCCATAGAGATGCCTATCTGGTTGGCTATAAGGTCAGTATGGGCTAAACGTGTAACAGCCGCTTCGCGGGCACCGGATGCAAATCCATCGGTCCACCAATCTGGCCAAGCGGCACGTATCGTCTCTATCTTATCGGGATACTCTGTTTCAACGATCTTAAAAAATTCGCAAGGCAGGGCTTGACGGAGTTTGGGATATTCGTATTTCTCGTTCCACTGTTTTACCATATCCGAGCCGATTGTTGATGGGGGCGAATTATCGGTAAAATATCCCGAATATTGAAACGAAAGAATATCGAACGGATAGGCATCGCCACGGTTTTCTATCGAAGTGATATAATCAAACAGTCGTTTCTCAAATTCCACGAAATCTCCTTTGTCTATTTGCAGGAAATTACCTTGGTTGTAATGCTCTGCACGATATGCCAGCATTTTTTTGCCGGAAGGAGATTCCCACCAAAAAACCGTGGGTTGATCGAAACATATCAAGGCTTTATGTCCGTGTGTCCCCATGGTGAGGTATTTAATGCCCAGATCGGGGAAAAATTCGCTGAAACACCACCCGATTCCGTTTACGTCATTTTGCATGGCCGACTCGACCTTTATGCCCTCTTCGCGAAACTTTTTGATGGGATGCAGCGAATAAGCCAAAGATTGTTCATCGGGAAGTTCATCGAAATTGAAATACATTCCCATAACCTCTATACGGCCTTCTTGTATGCGTTTTTTCAACCTTTCTACCTGTTCCCTGGGACGGGTATTGATATATTGGTTTACAGCCCATGCCGCTTCGCACGTCCAGCGGAACTTGGCGTCATCGGGATAATCATCCGTAAGGTCGCAATAGTCTAATGCATAGTCGATGAAACGTATGTGTTCCGAAAGTATTTCATGTTGTGGACGGGTATAACCGATGTCTGTATGGGAATGTTGTACCAGGTTGACCTGCCATTTACGTTTCAGGGGTGTCAATTCAGTCTTGGATTTCCCTACGACTTTTCCTCCGGCACGTACCGTTACCGGATAGGTTTCTGTTGACTTAACTTCCGGTATCACAAATGAGACTGATTGCCGTCCCTCGTTGAGTTCTATTTTCTTCTTATGTTTACCCAACGTAACAACCCCCTGTACGGGTTGCCCTTTGTGATCCACCACAACGATTATTTCACGCAAACCGTTTTTGCCGTTTTTAATTAAAGAATTACGTACCTGTACATTATAAGAGGTCTGCGCTGATATTTGCATCGCAAAGCCCGCAGAAAGCAATAGAAATAAAAATCTTTTTATCATCATTCTGTTCAGTATAGGTTAGCAAATCAAAAATTTAGTTCTTTAATGTCAATATAAAAAGCAGGTATTAGGATAATGGTATTATCAGTTTGTCATAAACATACAGGATTTGTAGGGATACGCTTTTTGTAATAGAAAGATGTACTCGGAATTTCCAGATTATACTATGTCGAATCGCCTCCTGTATTTTACAAATATAAGAAATTTCTGAATTATTGATACATTTTATATAATTTACATTTAGAATAACGCTAACTAAATGATTGATAATATATATATTATTGAAAACGAGTATGATACGTGAGATGCTGTTGCGTGTAGTTTATCATATTTGAACGATTACCTGTATATTCCCGGAGAATAAGAAAGAATTGTCGTCTCTGACTATTTCAGACACCATTCGTTCAATATCGTTATTGCCAATGTTTTGGTATGCTGTTTCTGAGAAAAGAAACCCGTCATTGACGTTTCTTGTGTCAATGACGGGCAACAACCATTTATTAACGTTACAATCGAACTTACTATTTTTAAGAATAAGAAAAAGAGGAGAATTAAAGTAAGTTTAGGGGATGATCTACCTTTTCTTTCATCAAGGCAAAATCCAATACCTCTTTGATGTCTTTGACATAGTGGAACGTTACGCCCTTGATATAAGTATCTTTGATCTCCTCTATATCTTTTTTGTTTTCTTCCGAAAGGATAATGTCTTTGATATTGGCCCGTTTGGCCGCCAATATTTTCTCTTTTATGCCGCCCACAGGCAATACACGTCCTCGTAACGTAATCTCTCCGGTCATGGCCAGGTTAGGCCTTACCTTGCGTTGGGTAAACGAGGAGGCCAGGGATGTAACCATGGTAATACCAGCCGAAGGTCCATCTTTGGGAATTGCTCCTTCGGGAACATGGATATGGACGTTCCATTTTTCAAAAATCTCATCCGGGATGTTCAACAGCTCGGCGTGGGATTTGATGTATTGCATGGCAATTACGGCCGACTCTTTCATAACATCGCCCAAATTACCGGTCAGGGTCAGTTTTTCTCCTTTACTTTTACTCAGACTCGATTCAACGAAAAGTATTTCTCCGCCTACGGCTGTCCAAGCCAGTCCGGTAACGACTCCCGGATATTCGTTGCCCTCGTATTTGTCGCGGCTGTATTCCTGTATGCCCAAATACTCTTTCAGGTCTGTTACGGAGAGGTTTTTGGGATAATCTTCTCCTGATGCTTTTTTTCGGGCAATTTTCCGGAGAATCTTGGCGATTTTCTTGTCCAACTCCCTGACACCCGATTCGCGGGTATAATTTTCAACAATGGCATTCATCGTTTTTTTGGGGATGTTTATCTCGTCTTTCTCCAATCCGTGGTTTTCGAGTTGTTTGGGCAGCAGGTGCCGACGGGCAATCTCTACTTTTTCCTCTTGGATATATCCGCTGATGTCAATCAGTTCCATTCGGTCGAGCAACGGCTGGGATACGGTGTTGAGGTTGTTGGCCGTTGCGATGAATAATATTTTCGACAGGTCGTAATCGATGTCCAGATAGTTGTCATGAAACGTGTTGTTTTGTTCCGGGTCCAATACCTCCAACAACGCCGATGCCGGATCGCCCTTGAAATCGTTGCCGATTTTATCTATTTCGTCCAGTACGAATACAGGGTTCGAGGTGCCGGCTTTCAGCAACCCTTGTATGATTCGTCCGGGCATGGCTCCGATGTAGGTACGGCGGTGGCCGCGAATTTCAGCTTCGTCGTGCAGTCCACCCAAAGACATCCGTACATATTTCCGATTTAATGCCTCGGCAATGGATTTCCCGAGTGACGTCTTTCCAACGCCCGGGGGACCGTATAAACAGATGATGGGCGATTTTAAATCGCCTCGTAGCTTCAATACCGCCAGATGTTCGATGATGCGTTCTTTTACCTTTTCCAGCCCATAATGATCCTTGTCCAAAATCCGCTGGGCATGTTTGAGGTTGAAGTTATCTTTTGAGTATTCATTCCACGGTAAATCTATCATGGTTTGCAGGTAGTTGAACTGGATAGAGAAATCGGGCGATTGCGGATGTAACCGTTCCAGTTTTTTTACCTCTTTCTCAAATGTTTTGGCAACCTCCTGACTCCATTTCTTTTTTTCTGCCTTTTGCCGGAGTTCAAGGATGTCTTGTTCCTGGGCATTACCTCCCAGTTCGTCCTGTATGGTTTTGATTTGTTGCTGTAAAAAGTGTTCTCGCTGTTGTTGGCTGAGGTCTTCCCGCGCCTTGGATTGTATATCTGCTTTTATCTCTATCAGCTGTGCCTCTTTGCTCATCATTTTGTAGAGCAGATAGGTACGCTTTTCCATATTGTCTATTTCAAGCAGTTCTTGTTTCTGGGAAGCTTCTATGGGGATGTTGGTACATAGGAAATTAATCATGTAATGGATGTTCTCTATGTTCCGTATGGCAAAGACCATCTCTCTGGATGCTTCTCCGATGGTTTTCAAGATGCTGAAAGTTAGGTCCTTCACCGCAGATATCAACGCCTTGAATTGCTTGTTGCCTTCGGGAGGGGCAATCTCTTCGATGAACGATACATTGGCCCGCAAATAGGGTTCGGTAGCGGTAATCTCGTTTATCCTAAAACGTTTCTTCCCTTGCAGGATGACGGTTGTTCCGTTATCCGGCATTTCGAGAATCTTTATGATTTCGGCGATCGATCCGACAGTATACAAATCTTTTTGCTCCGGATCCTCTACGTTCATATCCCGTTGGCACACTACGCCGATAAATTTTTTCTTGGCATAGGCTTCCTTGATGAGCTTCAATGATTTGGTGCGTCCTACCGATACGGGCAGAGCCACACCCGGATACATCACCATATTGCGCAGCGGT
>DVNA01000046.1 GCA_018714665.1 Candidatus Gallibacteroides avistercoris
AAGACTCCCGTTCTTTCCCCAAATAGAGAAAGAGAAGCCCACCCTTGAATCGGCTAAGAGAAGAAGAAATCGGGAGAGAGGCCCCCGCCCTTGCCCACGAGCGGACAATACAATAGATACGGCGTACGAAAATCGCCTGCGTAGATAACCGAAAAGACAATCTCCTTCTCCACGGAGCGGATATATCGGTACAGATATAGAAAATCTTACGGGATATTTTGATTGAGTAGTTGCATGACATAGATAGATTGGTATCCTTTTTCGGTTTTTAGCCAATCTTTTATTTGTCCGCAGAGGCAATAGCCGTTATTGGAGAAAAGTTTTAAGCTGATGCTGTTCTGTTCTGGAATGTGGGTATATAATTGGTGAAGGTGGAGAAATTTGAACGAGTAGCTGGTTAACAGTTTGAGCGATTCCGTGGCGAGGTGGTTACCTCGAAACGGTTTATCTATTAAAATTCCTACTCCTGCACGAGAATGGAACGGGTCGAAATCGAATAGATCTACTGTCCCGACAGGGACTTTTCCGTTGTTCAAGGTAATCATGAGTCGGAGTTGTTTATCTTGGTAGATATCGGTTGAATAGTTTTTCAGGTATTCATATAGTGTAAATCTTGAATAGGGAACGGTTGTTGTTCCATTTTCCCACAAGGAGGTATCGTTTTCCCATTTATACAGAATATCCAAATCTTCGGGTTCCAGTGCCCGTAAGCTGATCCGTTCGTTGGTTAGAAGTTCCATGACGATGTTATCGTTTAAAAGAATCGTTGTATGGTGTTCGGTTCAGAATAGAGCGACCTAAGGTTATTTCGTCGGCATATTCCAGTTCATCGCCGATGGATACGCCTCGTGCGATAACCGATATTTTGATGTCGTAAGGCGCCAGATGCCTGAAAATATAGGCATTGGTAGTGTCTCCTTCCATGGTGGCGCTCAGTGCCAGGATAACCTCTTTTACCTCTCCTGCGGCTACACGTTGTACCAGGCTTTCTATTTGCAGGTCGGAGGGACCGATACCGTCCATTGGGGAGATGATGCCGCCCAATACGTGATATACTCCGCGAAATTGGCGCGTATTCTCTACGGCCATTACTTCCCGAACATTTTCTACAACACATACGATACTGGTGTCTCGTGATGGGTCGGCGCAGAGTGAACAGATTTCGGCGTCGGATATGTTGTGGCAGATACGGCAATATTTGACCTCTTTGCGTAGTCGGACGATGGCTTTTCCGAGATTTTCCGCCAGAGAGGGTTCTTGCCGAAGGATATACAATACGAGGCGTAAGGCGGTTTTTCGTCCTACACCCGGGAGTCTGGCAAATTCATTGACGGCATTTTCCAATAAAGCCGAAGGGTATTGTTGTATCATCGATTCGATAAAAAAGGTTTACAAACGTACTTAAATCTTTTTTATTATGCAGATTTTTCTTTCATAAATGATGATAAAAAGGAAGAGCTGCTGTTTTGCAATGGCTGTTATCTTGATTTTTGCTATCTTTGTAAGATATAGAATATGGCTCGGCATAGCTAAATTAGAAAACGGGATTTTCATTTGTCTTTGCTCTTGCCTTTTCGTTATATTTGTAGAATATATATAGGAGGAGGTTCGGCGTGGCTAAATTAGAAAACGGGGTTTTCATTTGCCTCTGCTTTTGCCTTTCACTACATTTAAACTATTTAAATTCATTATATGGAAATTAAATCGGCCGAGTTTATCATAAGCAATACGGATGTGGCCAGGTGTCCTCAGGACAATCGGTTGGAATATGCCTTTATCGGACGTTCCAACGTGGGTAAGTCTTCTCTTATCAATATGTTGACCAACCGGAAAGGGCTGGCTATGACATCGTCTATGCCCGGGAAGACAGTGCTGATAAACCATTTTCTGATCAATAAGGAGTGGTATCTGGTGGACTTGCCGGGATATGGATATGCCCAACGGGGAAAGGCTGGACGTGAAAATATCCGGCGTATTATTGATTCATATGTGTTGGAAAGAGAGGCGCTTACCTGTTTGTTTGTTTTGATAGACAGCCGGCATGAACCCCAAAAGATCGATTTGGAGTTTATGGAGTGGTTGGGAGAGAATGGTATCCCGTTTGCCCTGGTTTTTACCAAAACGGACAAACTCTCTCGTTCCAAATGTGTAGAAAATATCAATCGGTATAAAGAGGAGTTGTTGAAAACGTGGGAAGAGCTTCCTCCTGTGTTTGAGACATCCTCGGAAAAGAAGCTGGGTAGGACCGAGATTCTGGATTATATCGAGTCGATAAACAAGTCATTGAGAAATTAGTATGGAAAAGGATGATTTTATGCGCGAGGCCATTCGCCTTTCGGAAGAGAACATCGATGATAACGGAGGCCCTTTCGGTGCCGTTATTGTAAAGGATGGCCAGATTATCGCTCGCGGGGCAAACCGGGTTACGGCCTCGAACGATCCGACTGCCCATGCCGAAGTAAATGCCATTCGTGCGGCTTGTCGGGCGCTGGGATCTTTTGATTTGAGCGGATGCGAAATTTATACCTCGTGCGAGCCGTGTCCGATGTGCTTGGGTGCTATATATTGGGCGCATATCGACAAGATCTATTATGCCAATACCCAGCACGATGCTCGTGATATCGGTTTTGATGATTCGTTTATTTATGATGAACTGGCCAAGGATAAGGCTTTTCGCCGGTTGAAGAGCGAGCAGTTGTTGCCGGAAGAGGCATCTGTTACCTTTGCTCGCTGGATACAAAAGGAGGATAAAATCAAATATTAATATCATAACAGGATAAGGAAATGATGCACAATTGGTTTGAATGTAAAGTAAAATACGATAAGATGATGGAAAACGGCATGCAGAAGAAGGTTAGTGAGCCTTATCTGGTCGATGCATTGTCGTTTACAGAAGCAGAAGCCCGTATTATCAAGGAGATTACGCCTTATATCTCGGGCGAGTTTGAGGTGGCCAATATCAAAAAGGCCAATTATGGCGAGATATTTTTTGACTAAACGGCCGATAAATGGTTCAAGTGCAAGTTGAATTTCATCACATTCGATGAAAAGAGCGGGATGGAGAAGCGTACCGCCAGTTATATGCTGGTACAGGCCTCCGATTTCTCCCAGGCCCTTGCCCGTCTGCTCGACGGGATGAAGGGTACGTTGGCCGATTACGAAGTTGCTTCTATTGCCGAAACAGCTTTGATAGAGGTGTATCAGTATACGTTGGACGAAGAGACGAAACCGGAATGAGTATGATTGTCGAACAGTTGAAACGGATTAAAGATACGCTCCCTCCGGAGGTGTGTTTGGTGGCTGTATCCAAATTTCATCCGGCCGAATCGATCCGGGAAGCCTATGATGCCGGACAACGGGTCTTTGGCGAGAGCAAGGCGCAGGAGCTGGTGCAAAAGAAGACGCTGTTGCCGGATGATATCCAGTGGCATTTTATAGGACATTTGCAGTCGAACAAAATAAAATACATAGTGCCGTTTGTGGCGATGATACACAGCATAGACAGCTTTAAACTGTTGGCGGAGGTCGATAAATTTGCAGCGAAAGAGAACCGAATCATCAACTGTTTGTTACAGATTCATGTGGCAAAGGAGGAGACCAAGTTCGGGTTCTCGCCCGACGAATGTGTCGGGATGTTGCGTGAGGGCCTTTGGCGTGGGTTGAAAAACATCCGGATTTGCGGCATCATGGGTATGGCCTCTTTGACCGAGGATCAAACGCAGATACGGGAAGAGTTTGCAACGCTTGCATCCCTGTTCCGGGATTTGAAAGAGATGTTTTTTGCCGATGACGCAGCGTTTAAGGAGATTTCGATGGGAATGTCGCACGACTACCAGTTGGCCCTCGAAAAGGGTAGTACGATGGTACGCATCGGCAGTTCTATTTTTGGAGAACGTGTTTATTAAACGATAAAAAGAGACAGATTATGGAACCTTCACTTCAAGCATCTTATGCGGGTTTAACGCTTTCGAGTCCCATTGTTATCGGTAGTTCGGGCTTGACAAATAACGTGGACAAAATCAAGGAGTTCGAGAAGGTCGGGGCCGGAGCGGTTGTGCTTAAATCTCTTTTTGAGGAGCAAATCTGGATGGATACGCAGTCGATGCTCGAATACAACAACTCGGCCGAGGCCACCAGTTATTTGCAGAGCTATGTGCAGGCCAATAATCTGAAACAATATACCGACTTGATCAGCCGCAGCAAATCGGAGTGTCGGATTCCTGTCATAGCCAGCATAAACTGCTACCATGCAGATAGCTGGGTGAGCTTTGCCCGGGAGATAGAAAAGGCGGGAGCCGATGCCTTGGAGGTGAATATCTTCAAACTCGCCACCAATCCGCATGAAGAGTTAGGACATTACGAGCGTTTGCACGTCAGCATCCTGAAACGGGTAAAACGAGAGACCCGGTTGCCTATTATCATAAAAATGGGGCAGCGTTTCAGTAACATTGTCTCCCAGGTAACGCAGCTCAAAGCCAACGAAGCGGCCGGGGTGGTGCTTTTCAACCGGTTATATACCCCCGATATAGACATCGATACGATGCAGATTACTTCCGGGTCGGTTTTCAGCAGCAGCGAAGAGTTGGGAAACACTTTGCGGTGGGTAGGTGTCGTTTCGGGACAGGTACCCAATTTCAGCATCGCCGCCTCTACGGGGGTACACGGGGTTACAGACCCGATAAAGCTGATTCTGGCGGGAGCCTCTGCCGTGGAAGTTTGCAGTGCGGTGTACCAACAGGGGCCGGAGGTGGTTACCCGGATGAATGACGCAATGAGAGAGTGGATGAAGAAAAAGGGGTACAGAAGCATCTCCTCCTTCCGGGGTGCGCTTAATTTCCAAAATATCAAGGACCAGTCTCTGTACGAGCGGGTTCAGTTTATGAAATATTTTTCCAATCACCAATAAGTAAAGACACCTATGGGAAAAGTTGCATTGATAACGGGTGTAACCGGGCAGGATGGCGCATATCTTTCCGAGTATCTGCTGAAACTGGGGTATGTGGTACATGGCGTAAAACGGCGCAGCTCGCTTTTCAACACCGAGCGAATAGACCATTTGTACGAAGATCCGCACGTGGAGAACCGTAATTTTATTTTGCACTACGGCGACATGACCGATTCGCTCAACCTGACTCGCATTATTCAGGAGGTACAACCGGACGAGATATACAACCTGGCCGCCATGAGCCACGTAAAGGTGAGTTTCGATACCCCCGAATATGCCGCAAATGCCGATGGCCTGGGTACATTGCGTATCTTGGAAGCGGTAAGATTGTTGGGTTTGACGGAAAAGTCCCGTATTTACCAGGCCTCGACCTCCGAGTTGTACGGATGGGTCAGGGAGGTGCCGCAGACCGAACGTACTCCGTTCTATCCCCGCAGTCCGTATGCCGTAGCAAAGTTGTATGGATACTGGATAGTGGTAAATTACCGGGAAGCCTACGGGATGCACGCCAGTAACGGTATTTTGTTTAACCACGAATCGCCGTTAAGGGGAGAGACCTTTGTTACCCGTAAAATAACCCGTTCTGTCAGCAAGATCGTTTTGGGTCAGGAGGAGTGCCTCTATCTGGGAAATCTGTCGGCCCAGCGGGACTGGGGACACGCCAGGGATTATGTCCGGGCCATGCACGCCATGCTTCAACAGGAACGGCCGGACGATTATGTCATTGCCACGGGGGTATCTGCCTCGGTTCGTGATTTTGTCCGGATGGCTTTTTCGGAAGTGGGTATTACGCTTTGTTTTGAGGGGAACGGTACCGACGAAAAGGCGCTGTTGCAGGCTGTCGATGAATCGTTGTTTGCCGAACGGGTCGGAGCAGAATACTTGTCGGTTGTCCGAGACCGTGTAGGCGATGTGGTGGTAGCGGTCGATCCTCGTTATTTCAGGCCGACCGAAGTGGATGCTTTGGTGGGCGATGCCCGAAAGGCGCGGGAAGTGCTCGGTTGGAAACCCGAATATGACCTGCCTGCGTTGGTACGGGAGATGGTGGCCTCTGACGTGAAGTTGATGAAACGCGATGCTTTCTTGCAGGCAGGTGGATATAAAACCTTAAAATACTTTGAATAGGTGGAAAAGGATGCGAAGATATACGTGGCCGGACATCGGGGACTGGTAGGTTCGGCCATCTGGAACAATTTGCAGGCCAAGGGGTACCGCCGGTTGGTGGGACGCACCTCGGCCGAACTCGATTTGCGTAACCCGGAGGAGGTGAAGCGTTTTTTTGATGAGGAACGTCCCGAATACGTCGTTCTGGCGGCGGCCAAGGTGGGCGGCATCCTGGCCAACAGCCGTTATCGGGCAGACTTTATTTTCGAGAACCTGGCCATACAGCAGCACGTCATCGGCGAGAGTTTCCGCCATGGTGTCAAAAAACTGCTTTTTCTGGGTAGTACCTGTATCTATCCGCGCGATGCCCGTCAGCCGATGAAAGAGGATGAATTGCTCACCTCTCCGCTCGAATATACCAACGAACCGTATGCGATTGCCAAAATTGCCGGTATGAAAATGTGCGAGAGCTTTAATTTGCAGTACGGCTGCAACTACATGGCCGTTATGCCAACCAACCTGTACGGCCCCAACGATAATTTTGATTTGGAACGTTCCCATGTCTTGCCGGCGTTGATTCGGAAGTTCTATTTGGGGAGATTCCTGGATGAAGGGGACGAGGCATCTCTCCGCAATGACCTGAACCGCCGCCCTGTTGAAGGGGTATCGGGAGGTTCCTCTATCGAGGAGATATACGGGATACTCGATAAGTACGGTATCCGCCGTACCGCTTCGGGCGTAGAGGTGGAAATCTGGGGCAGCGGACGTCCGTTGCGGGAGTTCCTGTGGAGCGAAGATATGGCCGATGCGTGTGTCTATATCATGGAACGGGTGGACTTTACCGATTTGGCACACGGCCACGAAATACGGAATTGCCATATCAATATCGGAACCGGAAGAGAGATTTCGATTGCCCAATTGGTTGAGTTGATCAAACGGGAGTTGGGGTATAAATCCCGGATCCGGTTCAATGCCGACAAGCCGGACGGCACGATGCGTAAATTGACCGATGTCTCCAAGTTGCACGCATTGGGCTGGCATCACCAGGTAGAGATAGAAGAGGGGATAAAGAGACTGGCCGCATGGTATCTCTCCTCTTCGGCGGTATATCGATAATGTGTATCTTTAATTAACCGACAACCGCTCTTGAACCACAACTTGTTCAAGAGCGGTTGTTTTGCCCTATCTGCTGTCGTTCAGTGTTTTATAACGAAGGCAGGCTCATTCCGTTTATTTTACGGTAGAGGTCCAGCGCATAGACGTCGGTCATGCCCGAGATGTAATCCAATACCGCCTGTATCCGTTCAAAGTCTGTTTCGGCCCGGGTTTGGTATTGTTCGGGTACTTTGTTGAGCAATAGTTTGGAATAGGCCTTCTCGGGGTAGAGGACGGCGTGAGTCAGCTTGTCGAGCAGTACCGATATGATGCGGTTCCCGGCCAGCTCAATGTCCAGAACATCGCCCGATTTGTAGATGTATTTGTATGCCGTGTCGGTACAGGCCTGGTATGCTTCACGGGGTATCTGGCTGATATGGTTGATGATAGGCCCCTCGAATTTTCCCTGTAAAAAAGACTCTTCGTTATTGATAAATACTTGCGAACATTCGTACACCAGCAACCCGATGACACAAGAGCGCAGGTAGGCAATCTGCTCGTTGATATCGGTAACCATCGTCATCACCTCTTTCATGTGTTGTTGCCGCTCTTCGTTGAAAAATCCCAACAAGAGCTCTTTGGTTTTTTCGGTGGTCAGGATTTTCAATTTGTGGGCATCCTCGATGTCCATAATCTGGTAGCAGATGTCGTCGGCAGCCTCCACCAGATAGACCAGCGGATGCCGGCAATAACGCACGTCGCGGTCGTTTTTGCGGATCATGCCCAATTCGTCGGCAATGCGGATGAAGTCTTCTTTCTCGGAGGTAAAAAATCCGAATTTACTTTTCTCCTGGGCCAATGACGATGCGTAAGGATACTTGACGATAGAGGCCAGCGTGGAGTAGGTCATGGCAAACCCTCCCTTGCGTCGGCCGTTAAACCGGTGAGTCAGCAGGCGGAAGGCGTTGGCGTTTCCTTCAAAATGGGTTAGGTCGAACCACTGTTGCGGATTGGAGAATCGGCTCTTCAACTCTTGTCCGTTTCCTTCCGAGAAGTAGGTGGCAATGGCCTTCTCTCCCGAATGTCCAAAAGGGGGATTCCCCAAATCGTGCGCCAGGCAGGCTGCGGCAACGATAGACCCTATCTCCTGTATGCGGGCATAGCAGGGAGCATCTTTGTATTTCTCGGATAATCCGTTGGCGGCGTTGTTCCCCAACGATCTCCCTACGCAGGATACCTCCAAACTGTGGGTAAGCCGGTTGTGGACGAAGATACTTCCCGGTAGCGGAAAAACCTGTGTCTTGTTTTGCAGTCGGCGGAAAGGTGCCGAAAAGATCAACCGGTCATAATCGCGTTGGAATTCGGTACGGGCGTGCTTGCGTTCGTCGTGAAATTGTTCCTGCCCGAATCGTTTGGCCGATAGTAATTTGTCCCAGCTCATACAGGCGTGCGTACGGATTTCCTCGTTTTGCTCTCCGTGATGTAGTGCGATGTTCTCCATACAAATCTGATACTAACGGTGCAAAAGTACGAAGAAACGTTTAAAAATAGCGAAATAGAACTGATTTTTGCGTGATTTCGTTATTTTTGCATAGGATTTAAAACGGTTGTAACACGGTATGTGTTTGCCGCCGTTCATACAAGAATAAGTTATGGAACAACAAGTCGTAAAAATCATAAACCGCTCCAAACATCCGCTACCCTCGTACAGTACGTTGTTGTCGGCAGGAATGGATATCCGGGCCAATCTGGAAGAGCCTATTGTGTTGAAACCGTTGCAACGGGTATTGGTTCCTACCGGTCTGTATATGGGGTTACCGGCAGGCTTTGAAGCCCAAATCCGGCCTCGTAGCGGGTTGGCCCTGAAACAGGGTATTACGGTGCTGAACAGTCCAGGGACGATCGATGCCGATTATCGCGGAGAGATCGGGGTTATACTGGTCAACCTGTCTGACAAGGAATTTGTCATCAACGACGGAGAACGGATTTGCCAGATGGTAGTGGCCCGCCATTGCCGGGTAGAGTGGGCCGAAGTGGAAATGCTGGACGATACCGAACGGGGTGCCGGTGGATTCGGACATACGGGCGTTCAGTAGCGTTGTAATGGCTTTCTAAAATAAAGATATGCGAATCGTAAAAATATATATGCTATTGGGCATCCTCTTGTGGATGGGTTGGGGTATGGAGGCCTTTGCCAAAGAGGAGAAAGGGGTACTGACGGTATCGGATGAACGCAAGGCTGAATACATTTATCTGGAAGCTGTCCGGTTGAAAAATCAGGAAAAGCTGGATGCCGCATTCGATTTGTGTCAGCAAGCCGTGGCGTTGGACTCTACCCATACGGCAGCCTTGTATGACCTGGCCTCTTTTTATGCCGGTTTGAACATGGGTGAGGCAGCCTGCCAATGTTTGGAAAAAGCCGCGTCGGTAGAACCGGAGAACTATTGGTATAACTCTTCTCTGGCCATGCTCTCCCTGAATATGGGTAGAACCCAGGAGGCGATTGATATTTATCGACGGCTCATTCCGTTGAATCCCGACAAACCGGAACTCTCCTTCGTTTTGGCCGATATTTATGTACAAAATGGCCATCTGGATAGTGCGTTGGTTTGTTACGACCAGCTGGAAAAGGCTTTGGGTGTCATGGAAATCATTACGATGCAAAAGTTCAAGGTGCATCAGATGATGAATGACGATCAGGCTGCGTTTGCCGAGATAGAGAAATTGATAGCGGCCTATCCCTCGCAGGTACGCTATTTGATTATGTTGGCCGATACCTATTCGGGGGCCGGACGTTACGACGAAGCCAAGGCCGCTTACGACCGGGCGGCTGCCCTCGACCCTGACAACGGTTACCTGTACGCCTCACGTGCCGGTTTTTATGAAAAGATAAACGATAAGGAAGCCGCACAGGAACAGGTGCGTTTGGCACTTGTGAACAAGAATATAGACGTGGATACCAAGTTGGCGTTGTTCAAAGATTACATCGGCCGGTCGTTGCGGGAGAACGCTCCGATGGGGTATGCCGATACCTTGTTTGCCGCCGTGCTCGAACAGCATCCGCAGGAGGTGGAATTCCACAAGTTGTATGCAGACCTGTTGCAGGTGCAGAAACGGAAAAAAGAGGCATGTGAACAACTGGAAATCGTGGTGGGGTTGGCACCTTCCGAAGAGAACTATTGGTTGCAATATGTAGCCTTGAATTTGAGCGACAGCAGTTTCCAGGAGGCCATAAAGGTAGCGGACCGTGCCATCAAATATTTACCCGAGGCCCCGATGCTCTACCTTTACAAGAGTGTGGCCTATTCACAGCTGTCGCAGTTCGACAAGGCAACCGCTTCGATTATGACGGGTATCGAAAAGACAGACCCCGAAGAGGTAGAGATGCTCTCCGATTTGTATGGGCAGTTGGGCGATATGTATCACCAAATGGGAGACAACGAGAAAGCCTACGAAGCCTATGAAACGGCGTTGAAACATTTTGATGCCAATGTTTCGGTACTGAATAATTACAGCTATTTCCTCTCGCTCGAAAAACGCGATTTGGACAAAGCCGAGGAGATGATTTTGCGGGCCGTGAAAATGGACCCCAAAAACAGCACCTATTTGGATACCTATGGTTGGGTACTGTTTCAAAAGGGAGAATATGTGATAGCTCTCGTATATTTGCAGAATGCCGTGGATAACGGAGCAGATAAGAATCCCGAAGTATTGGAGCATTTGGGCGACGCGTTGTTTAAGACGGACGAAAAGGAGGAGGCCGTAAAGATGTGGCAAAAGGCCGCCTTGTACGGCGAACCGTCGGAAACCTTGAAGAAAAAGATAGAAACGAAACAATATATCGAGGATAAATGAGACGAATAACCGTCATACTCTTGTGTCTGGTAGTGGTAGTAGGCTATTCCTGCAAATCGACTAAATCGTTGCAGACCTCGCAAAAAACGATGGCCTTGGAAGATCAGGAGCGGTTTGAAGCGTTGTTGGCCAATGTGCCGGAATTCAAAGCCTTCTCGTCGAAAATCAATCTGTCGGTAACTTTGCACGGCAACGATATCAATGCACGTGGTACGTTGAAGATGATTCGCGATGAGGCGTTGCAACTCTCGGTGCAGCTGCTCGGATTTGAGATGTTTCGGCTCTATATGACCCCCGACAGCGTGATGCTGATAGACCGGATCAACAGCCGTTATTTGGCAGAGAAGACCGATAAATACTTGTCGCGGTTACCGTTAGATCTACATTTGGGGATGTTGCAGGCCTTGTTCCTGAACCAACCTTTCCTCCCTGATAAAAAACAGTTGGGGCCTGATGACGCCAAGCGGTTTTCTTATGAGAACAGCGGCACTTCGCTGTTGATGCAGGCCAAAGAAGGTTCTCGGGTAAGTTACGGTTTCTACCTGAACGACGATAATTTGATAGCGAGTACCCGGGTAGAATCGTTGCCCCGGCCCGCAGCGCTGTCATTGAAATGGGACTATTCGCTTTTTGAACAGGATGCAACAGGGTGGTTCCCCAGACGTTCCCAGGCACTCTTTTGCGATGATTCGGGAGAAACGGTGCTGCAACTTCAATTGACCTATTCAAAGCCTCAGTGGAATGATACCGGGCTAACAATAACTGCACCCGTCGTATCTTCCAAATACAAACGAATCGATACCGATGCCTTGATAAAATCTCTGTTGAAATGAAAATGAAATACGTTACAATCATACTTTTCCTCCTTTTGTCGGCCTTTCCGCTGTTGTCGCAGGACAACTCGGTGAACGAATTGCGGCAGAAGCGTAAAGCAGCCCTCGAAGCGATAAATGAAGCGCAGAGCCAGTTGGCCGAAGCTCAAAAAAAATCGAAAAGTTCGTTGAGTGATTTACAACTGATAACGGCGCAGATACGGGCTCGCCGCGAGGCGATTTCGTTGTTGGATAAAGAGGTAACCCAAATTGAACAGCAGCAGAAAAACATCGGGAATGAGATAGCCCAATTGGAGAAGGAGCTGGACAAGAAGCGGGAAAATTATGCAAAAGCCATGCGTAGTATCTATTCAAAACGCTCCGGGTACGACAAAATCATATTCATCCTGTCTGCTTCCAGCCTGAACCAAACCTATCGCCGGATGCGCTATTTGAGGGAATATTCATCGTGGCGTAAATTACAGGCAGAGGAGATTGTCTCCCGCCAGCAGGAGTTGGAACGAAAACGGCAGGAGCTGCAAAAGAGCAAAGAAGAAAAAGAGGCGTTGATTGCCGAGCGGCGTGGAGAAACGGCCAAGTTGCAGGCTCAGGAAGAGGATCAGAAGACGATTGTCGCTCAGTTGAAAAAAGAGGAAAAGGCTATCCGGGCAGAGTTGCAACAGCGTAAGAAACAGGCCGATGCCTTGAATCGCCAGATCGAGAAGTTGATAGCCGAAGATACCAAGGAGTCGGTCAAGAAAGCAAATGTGAAGGCCGATACCAAAGGGGGATATGCCATGACAAAGGTAGAAAAGGAGTTGTCGGATGATTTTGCCAAAAACAAGGGTCGATTGCCGTTCCCGCTTTCGGGCAGCTATTTGATTGTAGGACATTTCGGCCCACAACAGCATCCGCAACTGAAATATGTCAAGATAGACAATAAGGGGATCGATATCCAGACCAAACCTGGCACCGATGCCCGGGCCGTATTTACCGGAACGGTAACCAAGGTGGTGGTTATCCCCGGCTACTCCACCCACTCAGTCATCGTGCGCCACGGGAACTACCTGACCGTATATTCCAACCTGAGTTCCGTCTATGTCAAGACCGGCGATGCCGTTTCTACCCGGCAGGCTCTCGGTAAAATTGCGAGCGATGCGTCAGACGGCAACCGTACGGTACTGAATTTCCAGATATGGAAGGAGACTACCAAGCAGGATCCCGAGCTGTGGTTAGACAAGTGATAACCCATCTAACAGTTTTGTGTAAAGGGTGATGGCCTCGCGTACCTCATCCAGCAGGATAAATTCGTCGGCCGTATGAGAACGGGCAGAATCGCCCGGCCCTATCTTGACCGAGGGGAACGGCATCAGTGCCTGGTCTGAGAGCGTCGGCGATCCGAACGGTTGCATCCCGGTTAAGATGCACCGCTGTACGAAAGGGTGATTAACGTCGATGTGGGATGAGTTCAACCGGAACGAACGGGCTTTGAGTTCGCATTCTGGAACGCTTTGCTGTAATAGGTCGAAAGCCTCTGGGTTGCTGTACAGGTCATTTGTGCGGACATCCATGACAAAGTCGCATCGGTCCGGAATCACGTTGTGTTGCGTACCTGCCTGAATTTGGGTGATGCTTATCTTGACTGCCCCCAAGAACTCCGATATGCGGGAAAAATGAAACTCTTTTAATTTTTCGATGACAGTCAATGCTTTGTAGATAGCATTCTCTCCCTCGTTGCGGGCGGCATGACCGGCTTTTCCCCGTACCGTACCGTCGATGACCAGTAACCCTTTTTCTGCAATAGCCGGCTGCATCCCGGTCGGTTCGCCCACCAGGGCAAAATCAACAGGAGGCAGGTTGGACAGAAGGCTCTCTATCCCGTTTTTCCCCGATACCTCCTCTTCGGCCGAAGCGGCAAAAATCAGGTTATAAGGTTGCTCCCGTTGCGTCAGCAAAACAAAAGAGTGCAGCAGGGCCACTACGCTGGCTCCGGCATCGTTGCTGCCTAACCCGAATAACCGGTTTTCTTCCAGCGACGGAGAAAACGGATCGTGTTGCCAACCCGATACCGGCTTTACCGTGTCGATGTGAGAGTTCAGCAGGATGGTTGGTTTCTTGTTGCTGTACGGCGTTTGGATGAAGAGGTTGTTCCCTTGTCGGCGGGGGAATAATCCCAATACGTCCTGTACATACCGTTCTATTTCTGTTGCTACATCGCCTTCGTTCCGGCTGAAAGAAGGGATGGAGATCATCTGTTTCAGTAGTTCTATGGCACTGTAAAAAGCTTCGTCTGCATCCATGATTTACGAAATTTGCAAACAAAGATAGTGAAAGGTGAGAGCAGAGACAAACGAAAACGAAGTTTTCAGGTTTGACTCTGCCGAACTTTTCTATGTTCTACAAATTAAAGAGGATGTTATCGGATGAAAGAGATTGCCTCCGATAAGAGTGGAATAAATAACTTTCCCCGGCATACGGCAGATTTATCTGCGTATGCCGGGGAAAAGGGGAACCGGGTATCGATAGGTATTTTGTTCAGTGCTTGCCGTTTTCTTTCGAGAGTATGAATTCCGTTTCAAATCCCGGTAAAAGTGGAGCGGGAAGTCGTTTTTATGGGAGCCTATAAAGTAAATTTCTTTTCCAGCCGGATGTCTTCGGACGAAGCGCCTACCATAAAGGTATATTCTCCCGACGGTGTTACAAATTTCCCAGCATTTTCATCCCATATACGCAAATCTTCTATATCCACTTCGATGGATACATTCGATTTGTCTCCGCTTTTCAGAGAAACTCTTTTAAATCCTTTCAACTGTTTCAGAGGCATCTTTTGTTTGGATCGGGGGAAGCGGACATAGAGTTGGGGAACTTCGTCTCCATCCATCTTGCCGCTGTTCTTTATCGCAAACGAGAATGTCAGTTTGTCGTCTCCCTCTTTGCGGATGTTCAGGTTCGAGTAGTCGAACTGGGTATAGCTCAATCCGTATCCGAAAGGATAGAGTACCTCTCCCTGGAAATATTGATATGTCCTTCCCTTGGTAACGTCGTAGTCGTTAAAAGGCAGAAGATCGTTCATGCTTTTGTAGTAGGTTATCGGGAGTCGTCCGGCAGGGTTGTAATCGCCGAAGAGCACCTCTGCGATGGCCGTACCTCCCTGTTCTCCCGGATACCATGCGTTGGCAATGGCCGGGATATGGTCGTTCATCCAGTTAATGGCCAGCGAGCTTCCTGCAATAAGCACTACCACGGTGTTGGGATTCAATTCATAGATAGCCTGGATGAATTCTTCCTGGTCGGCAGGTAAGGAGATGCTGTTTCTGTCCTGTCCTTCCCGTTCGATGCTTTTATTTATGCCCAGGACCGCGATTGTCATGTCGCAGGAGCGAACCACCTTGGCGGCATCGCCATACATGGCCAGACGGTCTTCCTTGTTCAACGTCGGAGCTTTCCACATCAATTTGGCTACCGCTTCGCCGCCTGCATCAAAATATTCGGCACAAATGTCGTAATCTTTTCCGGCTTTGAGTTCGATTGTAATCTCATCCGTTACGGCAGACCGTTGTCCCCACGAATCAATCAACAGTTTGCCGTCGATGTAGAGACGGCATCCGTCGTCGGTGCGGAATCCGATGGTGTATTTGCCCGAGATTGTAGGACGAAGTTTGCCTTTCCATCGGATAGAGAGGGGCGATTTGGGAATAAAAGGATCCGGAGCCTGGTTGGCCGGTTCAAAGTTGATCCAGCTGTCTTTCCGTACGCTGCTTTTTCCCGTTAGGTTATCGGTATGGAAATACTCTGCATTGAGTCCTTCCGGGAAGAACGATTTGTCGATAATCTCATAGCCGTCCTGAGAAGAGACCCAGGGGGCATATTTTACCTCTACCTGGTTGCCCACTCTGTTCCGTATCCCTTGCAGTACCGATACCGGTTCATTGATGGGAACTCCGCTGTAATCTCCAAATTCGCAACTGGCAGCATTGATGCCTACCACGGCGATGGATTTGATTTTGTCAGGATTCAACGGAAGCATATTTCCCTGGTTTTTGAGCAGAACGATACATTGTCTGGCCGCTTCCAGGGCAAGCTCCTGATGTTCCTTACAACCTACTGTCGAAGGAGGAATCTGGTTGTACGGATTCTTTTTCGGGTCGTCGAAGAGACCCAGACGCATTCGGGCTCTCAGTACATGGTAAGCTGCCGAATCGATTTCAGCATCCGATACCATCCCTGATTCATAGGCTTTTTTTAAGGGTTCTATAAAGATGTTATCTCCACATTCAAGGTCAAGTCCTGCTTTGATGGCTTTTGCCGCAGCCTCTTCGTTGGTAGCAACATAATGGTGCGGGGATACCAGGAAACTGGGTGCACCACAATCGGAGACCACATATCCGTCGAATTTCCAATCCCCTCTGAGCACCTCTTTGAGCAGCCAGCTATTGGCCGTACAAGGTACCCCGTTTATGGCATTGTAGGCTGTCATGATCGATTCAGCATTTCCATCTACGATACAAGCCTCGAATGCCGGGAGATAATATTCACGAAGAACTCGTTCCGAAGCCTCCATTTTACATTCAAAACGGTTGTGTTCCTCGTTGTTCCCTGCGAAATGTTTGGGAGTAGATACCACTTTCAGGTACCGGGGATCGTTCCCTTGAAGCCCTTTGACAAATTGGGTTCCCAATACTCCGGAGAGGTAAGGGTCTTCGCCGTAGGTTTCTGGCGTCCTGCCCCAACGGGGATCCCGGGCCATATTGACCGTGGGCGACCAGAATGTCAGCAAATCGCTGAATTGGGCCTGCTGTTTTTCCCCTTGCCCGAGTTCGTTCCAGCGAGCCCTGGCTTCGTCTGATATTGCCGTGGCAATTTTATAATGCAGTTCCGGGTTCCACATGGCGGCAAGACCGATTGCCTGCGGAAATACGGTAAACTTGCCGGGACGGACAACGCCGTGCAGAGCTTCGTTTCCGTGATAGTATTTGGGTATCCCCAGCCGTTTGTTTTCTGGAGAGGTAGCCCTTAACAGGTCTATCTTTTCTTCTACGGTGAGTTTTGACAGCAAGTCCATCACACGATCGTGTATGGGGAGATTCTCGTTTTTATAAATCTCCGGTTCCTGAGCCCTGATAATGGATAGTGAACACAAGATACACCATACGGCTAAAATTGTTTTTTTCATGAGTTATAAAGTTAATGATTACTTGTTCCTTTTATCTTCTGACATTGTTTCTTCTGGTGTGTCTATTTTATTCCTTCATTTGTTGAAATAGACATTTTGGGGAATTGCCCTTTGTGGTTTTGAACCACAAGCATTTATTATACCAAAGATACGATAAAAAGCGTGTTTTCTGAATTTTCCCCAAGATTCTACGGTAAGGTAGGATGATTGATTGTTGCTTTTGTCCTTTGGGTTGGGAAACCGGAAGGGTTGATATTTGTGAGATTTTTACGGTAAGGGAATGTCGTGTTTCTGTTGTTCCCGAAGTTTCTGTTATTAGTTGGAAGCATGGAAAATACTTTTACTTTTAACCAGAAATGTATTTTGGTGATTTTAGACTGATAAAAAACGAGCGAGAATAGATACAAAGAGCATTGGCGAAAGTTTTCTGTCGGCTTAAATGTTATTAAAAATATGTTTCATGTCGATTTTAATCATTACCTTTGTCATCACGTTTTATTTTTTAAATATGACCATATATCACTTTTCTCAATTGGTACATCGTCAGGCTGAGAAATATGGCAAAAGAACCGCTTTTCGCCACAAAGACAAAAGTACCGGAAAATGGATCTCTACTACCTGGAACACATTCTCCCAACAGGTAAAGACCGTTGCCAGATCATTGGCTTCAATCGGCGTACAAGTTCAAGAAAACATAGCTACCTATACACAGAATAAACCCGAGGGCATTGTAGTCGATTTTGCAGCCTATGCCAATCGTGCCGTAGTGATTCCCTTGTATGCAACCAGTTCTCAATCACAGATTGAGTATATTATTAATGAGGCGGAAATCCGATTCCTTTTTGTCGGAGAGCAGTTTCAATACGATAACGCTTTCCGTGCCTTAAAAAATTGTCCGACCCTTGAACGGATTATCGTGTTTGACCGGACGGTAAAGTTGGATAAGTCTGATAAAACATCTGTCTATTACGAAGATTTTATTAAATACGGTCAAACGACAGAGATGGATGCTCTGGTGCAATCGCGGACGGATACCGCTACCGAGGAAGATTTGGCCAATATCATATACACTTCCGGTACTACGGGAGAACCCAAAGGCGTGATGTTGCCTCATGCCAACTTTCTGGAAGCGATGCGTATTCATGACCGTCGTCTGGTATCTATTTCCGACAAGGATGTCTCTCTCTGTTTTTTGCCTTTGACCCATATCTTTGAACGGGCATGGACCTATTTCTGTTTTACGGAACGTATCCGGGTAGATATCAATTTAGATCCCAAGGAGATACAAAATATTATCAAGGAGGTCCGTCCTACGATTATGTGCAGTGTTCCCCGTTTCTGGGAAAAAGTTTACTCCGCTGTTCAGGAAAAAATATCTTCCATGCAGGGTCTATCTAAAAAAATGTTGTTGCAGGCTTTGGCCGTAGGACGTAAATATAATCTAATATACAGACGGGAAGAGAAAAAGGCCCCGTTGTGGTTGAGAGTTCAGTATGCATTTTATGATGCGTTGATCCTGCGAAAACTTAGAAAAGCGATTGGGATAGAAAACGGAAACATATTCCCGACAGCCGGAGCCCCCTTATCTGATACCATCAATGAATTCCTGCACGCGTGCGGAATCAACCTGTTGTACGGTTACGGTTTGACGGAGACTACTGCAACTGTCAGCTGTTTTGATATTACGGGGTATAATTTGGGAACCGTAGGAACGGTGATGCCCGATGTCCAGGTTAAGATAGGAGAGAACAACGAAATATATGTAAAAGGAAAAACCGTTATGAAAGGCTATTATAAAAAGCCGGAAGAAACCGCCAAAGTCTTCACCGAAGACGGATGGTTCAAGACCGGAGATGCCGGACGGATGAAGCCTGGTGCAGGATTGGTACTTACCGAACGGATCAAGGACCTCTTCAAAACCTCGAACGGTAAATACATTGCCCCGCAAGCGCTCGAAACGCGGATAGGCGAAGACAAATACATCGATCAGGTAGCCGTTATCGGCGATCAGCGTAAATATGTAACAGCCATTATTATTCCTGCTTATGAGGCTTTGAAAGAATATGCCGCACAAAAGCAGATACAATACCGTAACCTGGAAGAACTGGTGAAAAATCAGAAAATACAGTCGTTGATTCAGGAGCGGATTAATGAATTACAAAAGAACTTTGCCCGATTCGAGCAGATTAAAAAGTTCACCCTGTTACCACGCGCATTCAGTATGGAAACGGGAGAACTGACCAATACGCTGAAAATTCGTCGTCCGATTATCAATCAGCGATACAAGGCCGAAATAGAAGCGATGTACGTTTAACAGAAATAATATATATGTTGGTCAGGGCAGCCCCGTTTTATCCGGACTGCCCTGATTTATAAAAGCCAAGATTATGATTACAGCAGAACAATTAAAAGACGTTCAAGAGCGCGAGGAAGCGCTGAGGAGGTATCTTTGACATCGACTCGAAGAAAATTCAGGTCGAAGAAGAAGAGTTGAGGACACACGTGGCCGATTTCTGGGAAGATACCAAGAAGGCCGAAGCGCAAATGAAAAAAATAAAAGAGTTGCGGTATTGGATAGACGGGTGCACCCAGGCACAGAAGTTGGTAGAGGAGTTGCAGCTTGCCATGGATTTTATGAAAGAGGGAGTTGTTTCCGAAACAGAAGTTGACGAGGCATATAAAACGGCTCTCTCCTATATCGAAGATTTGGAGATGCACAATATGTTGCGTCGCGAAGAAGATAAGCTTGGAGCTGTCCTTAAAATAAATTCAGGAGCCGGAGGAACTGAAAGCCAGGACTGGGCGTCGATGTTGATGCGCCTTTTTCTGCGGTGGGGAGAACGCCATCACTACCAGGTCTCGATTGCCAATATTTTGGAGGGCGATGAGGCCGGGATAAAGTCTGTAACGATGCAAATCGAGGGCGATTATGCCTACGGCTATCTGAAAAGCGAAAACGGTGTTCATCGGTTAGTACGGGTTTCCCCGTTTAATGCACAAGGCAAACGCATGACCTCTTTCGCCTCCGTGTTTGTAACCCCTCTGGTCGATGATTCCATTGAAATAAACATCAATCCGGCCGATATATCGTGGGATACTTTCCGTTCAGGGGGAGCCGGCGGGCAGAATGTGAACAAGGTGGAAACAGGCGTCCGTTTACGGTATAATTATAAAGACCCGGATACAGGAGATGTACGCGAAATCCTGATAGAAAATACCGAAAGCCGTTCGCAACTTGACAACCGGGAAAATGCGATGCGGTTGTTACGGTCGCAATTGTACGATATTGCGTTGCAGAAACGGATGGCAGAACAACAAAAGATAGAGTCGAGTAAGAAAAAGATAGAATGGGGATCTCAGATTCGCAGCTATGTTTTTGACGACCGACGGGTAAAAGATCATCGCACCAACTTTCAGACCTCAGATGTCCAAGGTGTGATGGATGGAGATATCGATGATTTTATCAAGGCCTATCTGATGGAATTCTCGGCAGCAGAATAAAAAAGACCAGATCTATTCTGGCCTTTAAACAACTAACTAACACATATATACTGCATTGGGGCAGCGTTTTATGGAAAAAGCAGAAAGAAGGAGCGCTTCTTTTAAACACAATTCCCCTCCTTATACCCCTTAGACGGGAAAAAGGATAAGAGGTTGCATCGGGTTAAGGATTTTTATAGATTTATAAATTCGGGTGTAGCAGGCGGAGAATATACTTTTCTCCATATTGTGAAGAACAGGTCCTTGATTAGTGCCGATTTTATGAAAATCCTCTTTTATAGAGAAAAACCGTTGATAGGGTGGTAAGGATAGATGGTTATAGAAACCTATAAAACGATGAAAAAATTTTTAGATTATTCTTTTTTAGTTAGTTTTGCCCGAAAAATCTTAATGGAAGAATCATGGAGAAACTTACATTGATAAAAGTGGGAGGCGGGGTTGTAGAAGAACCGGAGTCGTTACAGGAATTATTGTCTCTTTTCTCCCAAATCCCAGGGAACAAGGTGTTGGTACATGGCGGAGGACGTTCTGCCACCCGTATGGCAGCTCAACTGGGTATAGAGACCAAGATGGTAAATGGCCGCCGTATTACGGACCTCGAAATGTTGAAGGTTGTTACCATGGTATATGGTGGGCTGGTGAATAAAAACGTTGTGGCCGGATTGCAGGCTTTGGGTGTTAATGCCCTCGGTCTTACAGGCGCTGATATGAACGTCATGTTGTCAGAAAAACGTCCGGTAAAAAATGTCGATTACGGATATGTGGGCGATGTGAAACAGGTTCAGGCTGATTCGTTAGCCGCTTTGATTGAACGAGGAATAGTCCCGGTTCTGGCTCCTTTGACGCACGACGGAAAAGGAAATATTTTAAATACCAACGCAGACACAATTGCCGGAGAGGCAGCCAAGGCATTGGCCCGGTATTTTGACGTAACTTTGGTATTTTGTTTTGAAAAGAACGGTGTCTTGCGAGATGCCGATGACGATAACAGCGTTATTCCTCAGATGAACGAATCCGATTTCCGAAATTACGTGGCACAAGGAGTCGTACAAGGCGGAATGATACCCAAGTTAGAAAATGCATTTCAAGCCATCGCCGCAGGGGTAAAAGAGGTAGTTATCACCAAAGCGTCCCATTTGGGACAAAACGGCGGTACGCATATTTTTTAGGTATTATTCTATATAAAAAAGGGGATATATCGTAGGCGATATATCTCCCTTTTTATGGGTCGTATCCTGCTTGTCGTTAAAAAATCAAGGTCAAATATATCATAGCCGCCGGGGCTGCAATAAATGTGCTGTCGAACCGGTCGAGCATCCCGCCATGTCCGGGAAACATCCCGCCGGAGTCTTTGATGTCCAGCTGACGTTTGATAGCCGATTCGCATAGGTCTCCCCACGTGCCAAAAATAGATATTGTCAGAGCAAGTCCCATCCATTCGATATAACTGAATAATTGAGAGTAGAAATGTCCGAATAAGAATGCTACGATAAGCGAGAAGAAGATACCGCCCCAAAAGCCTTCCCATGATTTTTTCGGGGATATGCGGGGGTATAGTTTATGCTTTCCGATCCAAGTCCCTATCAAATAGGCACCGGTATCATTTGCCCAGATAAATATGAAAAATGCCAAAAGCATGACCGACGAATAGATTTGTCGGCCTGTAAAGTCCGGTTGGAAAGCTATGACATTTAACAAACTAAAAGGCAGGGCGATGTATGCTTGCCCCAAAATAGCATAGCCCCAACTTTTAAGGAGCTCCCGTTTGCTGTAAATACGTGAGATAAAAAGAATCAGGATGTAAACGAAATAGAGCGAGAATGCCGTTGCGGGAGAGAAAAACAGATTCCCACCCATGGAACTGAACAGTGCCATAAATAAAATA
>DVNA01000047.1 GCA_018714665.1 Candidatus Gallibacteroides avistercoris
CCGGATAATCTCTCCTCCCCGATTACCGATACCGACACAAGCCAGATTAACCTTGTCGTTGGGAGATACGAACTTCGGTTTCCGGGGACCGCTGCTGCATGAGCTCAACCCGGTAGATGAAAGCCAAACGCCCGGCAATGCCGATGCGGCAGTTAAGGCAGAAGCCGTTTTCAAGAAATTACGGCGGGAAAATTTGGAATCAAGATTCATAGTTATTAATAATTAAAGCTGTTGGATGAATGTATCTCTTTATTTTTCTGCAAAACCCGTGCACGTACACGGTCTCTTGCAGACTAATTTCTCTTTCCTTCTTTGAGGTTACAATATTCCAAAAAATATTTGAATATTGCAAGTAATTCGGACAAAGTTTTTCAAAAAACAAAAAGACAGACAACGCGAAAACAAAAAAAATTTTCCGAAAGTAAAAATCGAAAACTTTTATATTTTACTATTCTTCCCTACCGTTTCTTTTGCATATCTCATTTTTTTTGTTTATCTATGCAAAAATTATATTTCATTTTCATTTCGGGAGCGGCCCAACTACAATAAACAGAAACGATAGTCTCTTTCTATTCTATAAACCATTAAAACGCAACTCCTATGAAACGACAATTTTTACTGGCCATAACAGCCATTCTATTTAACGCTACCGGATTTGCTCAGGACGCCAACCATAACAAAGGGGGAGCTTATACGAAAAAATGCAGCTATAACCTTGTAGGAGAAGAAGACACACAATACAACCTTTCAGACAAATCGGTACTGGACAGGATTCTGTTTGGCTCGACCAACTCTTTGGTGGAATATGTATTTCAGGCATCCTTGGATCAGCCAAGCGTATTGGCACTCCGCATTGTAAACGAGGGGCCGGAAACGTATCGTTTGGAGACCCTGACCATGAAGAACAGAGAGGAGGTAGCCAAAATGATACAAGAGGTATCGGCTGAAACAGGAAGGATAAATGTACCGGGAAAACTCCAAGCCCAACTTCCGATGGAGGTGATGGAGAAGATACGCGAACACAACAAAAACGTCAGGCGAAACAGCCTCAGCGATGAACCTTACAAGAGCTACCGTCCCGAGCCGAAGTCGTTCAATATCAGTCCGGCGTTGGCAGAAAAGCTACACGAAAAAACGGCCTTGCTCACGAAAAATTTCACCGGGAAAGGTTCGCAACGACTTATCGCCGACGGGAACACCGTTACCTACCGCTGCATAACCGGAGACGAAGTTCGGTCGCTCACCGTACACTCTCCCCAAAGCGGGGCCCAACAGTTATCGGACGTCTGCCTTGAAATCATCCGCTCGTACGGGACAGCAGACAATGATGAACACTACATCGAGCTTCTCGACAAGATAACATTATAACATACATGCAAGAAAGAGGCGGGAGGAATTGTTCTTAATTCCTCCCGCCTCTTTTATCCAATTAAAGGCCGTTTAAATAAGGGCTATAACCTCTACCTCTACCAAAACATCTTTGGGCAGTTGTTTGGCCGCTACGCACGAACGGGCAGGCTTGCCGGTAAGGTATGTACCGTAAACGGCGTTAAATGCCGCAAAATCGCCCATGTCTTTGAGGAAACAGGTTGTCTTTACAACCTTTTCAAAAGAGGTTCCGGCGGCTTTGAGTACGGCGTCGAGGTTCTTCATCACCTGGGTAGTCTGCCCTTCGATGTCAGTGGCCTCTACGGTTCCGGTAGCCGGATTGATGGCAATCTGCCCGGAGGTGAACAGCATATTTCCGCAAATAATCGCCTGCGAATAGGGCCCGATAGCCTCGGGTGCGTTGTCGGTGTGTACTTTTTTAATCATAGCAATTCTCTTTTTTGCCCAAACCTACAATAAACCTTTGGCTTCTTTATGGGCGTCCGGAGCCAAAAACGTCTTTTATCGTCTCTTGCGCGCTGTCAGCAGATATGATAACCGGCCGACAAAAGCGCCTGTTTTATGCTTTCGATGTGTTCAAAGTTACGGGTTTCCATCACAATACGCAAGAAACAGCCGTTAATATCCATACTTTCGTTGGCCCGTTCGTGGTGTATGGAAATGACATTCCCGCCCCGTTCGGCGATAATCTTGGAGATTCCCAGCAACTGTCCCGGCTTGTCGAGCAACTCGATGGTCAAGGCATACGAACGGCCCGATTTCAGCAGCCCCCGTTTGATGACCCGCGACAAGATGGTAACGTCGATGTTTCCGCCCGAAACCAGGCACACGACATTTTTACCGGCTACCGGCACCTTGTTGAACATGGCCGCTGCCACCGATACGGCCCCGGCACCTTCGGCAATCAACTTCTGCTCTTCAATAAGCGCCAAGATGGCCGAGGAGACTTCATCGTCGGTAACCGTAGCCATCCCATCGACATAATGGCTGCAAATATCGAAGGTATGCTCGCCGGGCTCTTTTACCGCAATGCCGTCGGCGATGGTCGATACGGACGGAAGCCGCTCTATCTTTTCGTGCAGGATGGAGTTGACCATGCTGGGGGCCCCGCTCGACTGTACGCCATATACCTCTACCTTGGGATTCAACGACTTGATGGCATACGCCACCCCCGACAACAGACCACCGCCCCCCACGGGAACGATTACGGCATCGATGCCGGACAGTTGGTCAAGCAGTTCAAGCCCGATGGTACCCTGTCCGGCTATGACATCTTCGTCGTCGAAGGGATGAATAAAGGTATATCCGTTTTCATCTCTCATCTGCAAGGCTCGCTGGTAGGCATCGTCGTAAACGCCTTCTACCAAGCATACCTCCGCCCCGTAACTTTTGGTAGCCTCCACTTTCGAGATAGGGGCCCCGTCGGGCAAACAGATGATGGAACGTATCCCGTTCTTGGCCGCCCCCAATGCCACGCCCTGGGCATGG
>DVNA01000048.1 GCA_018714665.1 Candidatus Gallibacteroides avistercoris
TGTGTTTGTTATCTTCTTGACGGGTTTCTGGCGATTCCTTATCTTTGGATAATTACACGGTATCTGCGCCCTCTGAGTTTATAATTCCGTTTGATTGGATACTGCAAACGGAAACGTAGTGCTTTTTGTGCGAAGTTATGCCATGTTTATCCCTGCTTGGAGTCGTTGCTGTCCATTCGTTTTTATCCTTATTTCTCTCTTGTCTGCCGGATAACTTCGAGGCAGATTCTTTTCCGAAAAGGAGTTATCACCGAGCATAACCCTCCATAACTTGCCTGCTAAAAGCAAGAAGTCGTATGTTGATTGTAGATTTTTTTAGGAATCTGGTCTCCTATTTTTATGTAAGGCAGTTATCTCCGTTGTCGAAAATAGAAATCTGCGACAAGCTCAGGAATTATCTTAAACCTTTCGACCTGCGGCTTAGCGATACGGGTATCTTCTTGCCTGAAATATCTACCCGGATGTTTTTAATCTATACCAAGTATGTGCATGGTAAATATTTTCTCGAAGGTATTCCCTATACCAGTATCGTATATATAAAACAAGAGCCCGATTGTCTGTTGATTTTTCTAAAAGACGGAGCCATATTTTGCCTGAACAACGACAATCGCATAGGAGTATATTCGTTTATGGGCAATGCACGGTTCAGACGATGGAAATTCTTTTTTCAACTTCGGATTGCTCGATTGAAAAAACAAATGATTTTCTTCAAACATCGTTCAAAAAAGCCACCGAGCGATACATATTGTCATTGAAATAGAATAAAAGGAGGGAGCCTGCGAAATAGGCATTTTTCCCCCCCCTTTATGTTGTTTCGATTTGTTATTACAATGCATTTTGGTATATCTCTCGCGCCACCTGAGGTGTTACCAGCAGGTTTTCTCCATAACTCACTCCGCGAGCCTGGATGCGGTTGTAAATCGTATCTACGGCTTCGGCCGGGATTCCATATTGGCTCATGCGCGTATGCAAGCCCATTTGTTGGAAAAATGCTTCGGTCTTTTCGATGGCGGCATCGGCTTTCTCGTCTGTCGAACCGAATTGAATACCCCAGACCCGTTCGGCATATTGCGCCAGTTTATCGCGTTTATGTTGTTTCAATACCCGTAACAGAGCCGGATAGACGACCGCCAACGTTTGGGCATGGTCCAATCCGAACAGGATAGTGAGTTCATAGCCGATACGGTGTGTTGCCCAGTCTTGCGGGACCCCCATACCTGTAAATCCGTTCAAGGCCATGGATGCGCACAACATGAAGTTGGCCATTGTGTCGTAATCGTGCGGTTGGAGCAATACCTGTGGACCTATTTCGATGAGCGACATCAACAACCCTTCGGCCCAACGGTCCATCAACAGGTTGTGGTCGGGGTAAGTCATGTATTGTTCCATGGTGTGCATAAAGGCATCCACCACTCCGTTGGCCAGTTGTTTGGTGGGCAGGCTGTAAGTAACCTCCGGATCGAGGATAGAGAATCTGGGAAAGGAATAGGGAGTTATGAACGATACCTTTTCAAGCGTTCTGCGGCGCGACAATACACCCCTGTGGTTCATCTCCGAGCCGGTTGCTGGCAATGTAAGTACAGTAGCCAAAGGCGTAGATCGACGAACGAGGGTGTTGTCGACAATCAACTCCCAGGGATCACCTTCGTACGGAATGGCATGGGCTATAAATTTAACGGCGTCTATGACCGATCCACCGCCTACGGCAAGCAAAAAGTCGATTTGATTTTCTCGTGCCAGCTTTACGGCTTTCATGGCCGTATCGTAATCGGGATTGGGTTCGATACCCCAGAACTCCCATGTACGGTGATTTTTCAACGCCTCTTTTACCTGTTGGTAAACGCCGTTGCGTTTGGCACTACCGCCTCCGAAACAAATCAGGATACGTCTCTCTTTTTCTATTTCGGTAGCCAGCTGAGCAATGGTTCCCTTTCCAAAAATCAGTTTGGTGGGGTTCTCAAATGTAAAATTGTTCATACCGCTATTGTATTATTAAAGGTTGTTTTATTTAATCAAACGTTTCATCCAGTTCAACTTTTTCTTATATGGAGGATATTTCAACCGAATGTCTATAAACGGCGATGACTTTACTACGCTACGTGTGTGGCTGAACGTGTAAAAGCTGTATTTCCCGTGGTAATTTCCCATACCGCTGTTACCGACTCCGCCAAACGGAATGTATGGGTTGGCTACGTGCATAACTACATCGTTGATACAGGCTCCGCCCGATGTCGTGTAGGTAAGCATTTGTCGGGCCTTTTCACTATCAGAGGTAAAGTAATACAAAGCCAAGGGTTTCTCTTGTGTGAGCAGATAATTTCGGATCTGTTCTGTGTCAGAAAATTCCAGGATGGGTAGTAACGGGCCGAAAATCTCCTCCTGCATGATGGCATCATCCAACCGTATGTTGTCAATAAGGGTGGGGGCTATGTAGCGAGATGCTGCCTCTGTTGCACCTCCGAAAACGATATGTCCTGCTTGCATCAAAGAAAAGAGCCGGTTGAAATGTGCATCGCTGACAATACGTCCGTAATCAGGACTTTGGAGAGGATCTTCTCCAAAAAAATCAGTAATGACCGTTTTCAGCTCATACAGTAACGGCTCTTTTACCGAACGGTGTACAAAAAGGTAATCAGGTGCGACGCAGGTCTGTCCGCAATTTAAAAATTTACCCCAAGCTATGCGGCGGGCAGCCACCTTTATATGCGCATCGCTATCGACGATACAAGGACTTTTACCGCCAAGCTCCAACGTCAGTGGTGTCAGAAAACGGGCGGCCGATTGCATCACCCGATGTCCGAAATGAGGCCCACCGGTAAAGAATATATAATCGAAACGTTGTGACAGCAATTCAACCATCTCCTCTTCTCGTTCAGCAGATACCGAGCATACATATTCCGGTAAGAAGACCTCCGAGATAATCTTTTCAATCACTTTCAGCGTATTGGCTGTCTTGTGTGAGGGTTTGGCCACGACGCAATTTCCGGCAGCAACGGCTCCTACAAGAGGAGAGAAAAGCAATTGGAACGGATAGTTCCACGGGGCGATAACAAGCGTTACGCCGTAGGGTTGTCGATAGATACGGCTGCGAGAAGGAAACATAAACAACGGTGTTCGAGTACATTGAGGTTTCATCCACTTTTTCAGATGTTTGACGGCGTAGTCTATCTCTTTTAAAACAATGCTCACCTCTGTAACAAAACTTTCTGTTTTCGATTTATGCAGGTCTTTAAACAAGGCCTCATAAATCTGTTCTTCATACGAGAGAATACCATTTTTCAGCTTTTTCAGGGCCGATATGCGAAATTCGGACGAAAGAGTCTGTCCCGTATTGAAAAATTGTCTTTGTCGGTTTGTAATCTCTGTGTATTCAATCATCTTGTTGCACATTTAAAGTGATAAAAATAATAGATTTCTATCAATCATTACTATGAATTATCTATATAAATACGTCATTGAATTCGGATTTATATAAAAAATAGGGCTATTTATGTCGAGTTTGTAAAAAATATCAGAAATATTGTTTAATTTTGTTTTTATCTATCAATATGTTCATTCTTACAGTTTATAACATTGGTTACAAAAATAGGTTCTGTCATTTTGAAATATTTTAATGACAACAGACGGATAACCATCATATAAAATCTTTACAATATGAAAAATATCGTTTTTGTATTTAGCATCTTGATTACATTGGCTCTGTTTCAAAGAAATCCTGTCCAGGCACAGACGATTGAAAGAATCAAGGGGGAAGAGATCCTCCTGACAAATTATACTACCTCGTGGATCGGTAACGATGGCGGTTGGGAAGAGGTACATATCCCGCACGATATGCTCAATATGTTTGTATCAGACGACGGAACCGTGGCGACAATTTGCAGTTGGGACGAGGGCGGTACGAACGTCGGTGTTTTTAAAGATGGAAAATTGATTTCCCGTCCGGAAGGTTCGGGTACCGGCGGTTGGGGCCGTTTCTCGGGGAGTGCGGTTGCTTTGGATGATAATTATGTTTATCAACTGTTATCGCAACATGGATGTGATGGTGGTAATAGCGATTTAAATATCAATGGATTACCGCAATTCCCACCTTGCGACGAAAAGTACGAATGGAAAACGATAAGGAGGTATGATATTCAAACGGGCTTAGGTGCACCTTTTGAAGGAGGATATGGATACAAGGGCGATATGTTGGTAGTTTGTTGGGAGCGCGATAGAAATTTGACCGGATTGGCTGTCGATGACAATAACTTATACGTGGCTGTTACGGGTAGTGGAGCTCAAAATCAACCGGACTCCATAAAAATCTACAATCGTCGAACCATGAGCTATCAATCAGGATACGCCGTAAAAGGAGGTACCGGCCATTTGTGTTGCGACAGGAAAGGTGGTTTGTGGATGATGCAGGGTCGGGAAATTATCCGGTTAAACGCTGCGGATGGGAAAATATTGAAACAAAGACTGACCCTTTCCGAAGGTGTAGTGGCAAACTGTTTTTCAATAGACAATCACAACGATCGCCTTTTGCTCCCCAACAGCGGAGTAGATATGAATGTTCTGATTTATCATGACATCTATAATCAACCCCGATTATATACAACATTCGGGAAGACGGGAGGCGTCTTTGCTGCTGATGAAGATCACCTCGAAGGCGAAACAGGTGAGCTTCGCTTTATTGGTCCCACGGCGGCAGGAGTAGATGCAAACGGGAATATCTATGTAGCAAACACTACGGTCAGCAATGGGCGAGGGGCTGTTATCGAGGCATATAACGAAAAGACAAAATCGAGGCTGTGGAAATGTGAAGGCTTGATATTTACGGCAACGGCTGATTTCAAGCGCGACGACTTGCACTATTTTTATTCGCCTGAAAAGATACACCGGATAGATTACGGAAAATCTGGCGGACGGTTGGACGAATTCGTCGCTCTTACCGTCAATCCGTTCAGATTCCCCGACGATGAGAGGATAAGGAAAGACGGAGGTTTCATTACTTCCTGTTTTAAACGTTCGATAGAGGGTAAAGATTTTTTGTTTGTTTCCGATATGTATGGAGGATTGTTGGCCGGTTACCGGTTTGATAAGCCCAATTACGGATATATCGGTATACTCTGTTTCTTTTTGAATAACGGCGATCCGGACAAACAGATTCCTATTCCGATGTGGCTGGATGATAACGGCGACGGAAAACGACAAGAGTCGGAGTATCGCTATTACCCCGAAATCAACCAGTATTCGATGAGTATGTTTGTTGATAAGGTTGGTAATATATGGCGAGGTACCCGGGGGCAAGGTTTCTTTTTCTGGAAATTGAAAGGATTGAATGAACACGGTGTGCCGCAATACGACGATCCGGTACTCTATCCACTTCCTGAAAATTTTAGCGATGCCAAAAAAAAGAATCTACTATAACCCATCGACCGATGAACTTTTCTTAGCCGGTTTTTCCCCGCAGTATCCCGATAAAAAGGATACCTGGTGAGCCATGGGTAGCACGATTGTTCGATGTGACCGTTTTTTGGAACGAGCTGCCAAGAATGAAATTGTAAAGGGCTGGAAACCGGATTTGATTTTTTATATTCCATTCAACATCGAAGATGGTTCTAAACTTGATTATGACAATGCCAAGGCTTTTGCCGCAGAGGGCGATTACATCTTTATAGCCATTGCCCGGTACGGTTACATCACGGTTTATGACAAATCAACCGGAAAGCTGGTGGGCCGCATAGAGCCGGGAGATAATGTACATAAACAGAGTGGTTGGTGCGATTTCAATTATGCCATAAACGTGATGCAACGAGAAGATGGGTCGTACCTGATTTTGCATGAAGAGAATGCCTTTGCCAAAATCCTCTGCTATTCGTGGAACCCTGTTTCAACAAAAAAATAGAGTGTAAATCAAATTTTTTTATCTTATTCTTACTACTCGACAATTTTTCTGGCGACAATTCCTTAATGAATATGTCGCCAGTCGTTTTTATGCAATTGCCAGAACCAGCTCAATAAAATACTTTTCTGAAAGATCTCCGCTGAAAACGCCATTCCTTCTGTAAATATTTTTAAACAATATAATAGGGTATTTGTTATAATAAAGAACAAATTATGGGAAAATATGAGGTCCAACTGGTTCTTTTTTTGTGCATTATTACTGGGGATAAGCATGCCGTTCTCGGTTTTTTCGCAACGTCCCCAGTCATATACCAGCAAGAATTTACCCGATTCGTGGAGCGAAGACAGTTGTTATGTACAAAAACTGCCGATATATGACGATTGGTGGAAATCGTTTGAAGACCCCATGCTCGATACACTTATCACCATCGCCATATCAAACAACAACAATTTGTTGATAGCCGAGAAACGTATTCGCATGGCCAAGGCTCAACTTCGCATACAACAGGGCAGTTATGCTCCTGTAATACAGTTGTCGGGTGGTTGGGTAAAAGCCCAAAACAGCGGTACGACAACTTCCCAGACGTTACCCGTATCGACTGAAAAAACCGATTATGGAACCGCCCAGTTATCAACTAGTTGGGAGATCGACCTGTTTGGTAGTATCCGTAACCGGGTAAAATCCCAGAAAGAGCTTTATGCCGCCTCGCAGGATGAATATAACGCCGTCATGGTTGCCTTGTGTGCACAAGTGGCCGATGCGTATGCTACGTTGCGTACCTTGCAACATCAGTACCAGGTAGCAGAAAAAAATATCGCTTCTCAACAAGTTATTTTGGGAATAACCCAAGCACGGTACAACAGCGGTCTGGTTTCGCAGTTGGATGTTTCGCAGGCGAAAAGTATCTATTTCAGTACCCGTTCCACACTGCCGTCCATCCGGACAGGGATAGATCAGGCTATCCATACGATTGCGCTGTTGTTGGGATTGTTTCCCGATGAGATGAAAGAGCGTCTGTCTGTGGTACAACCTTTACCGTTGCATATACAAGGAATTGCCGTCGGTATTCCGGCCGATTTGCTTAGGCAGCGGCCCGATGTCCGAAGCGCAGAACGCAATGTCGCCTCTTCGGCGGCCTTGGTAGGTGCCTCCAAATCGGATTGGCTCCCCAAATTTTATGTGAAAGGGAGTGTGGGGTTCTCCTCGCACGAATCAAGTAATTTTTTTAATCATAACAGCTTAACCTATCAAATTGCTCCCACCGTAACCTGGACCCTGTTTCAGGGGACACAACTTG
>DVNA01000006.1 GCA_018714665.1 Candidatus Gallibacteroides avistercoris
AAAATTGTTTATCCGTGTAAATGTTTTTTTTATGAGAGTTCCGACGCAAATTTTTTGTTTGTTTTTTATCTGGTTTTGTGAGATGATTGTTTCCGAGAACATCCTTTGTCAGGCTAAACAGCGGCGGGTGGATTTAATCGGCGATTTGGCTTTTGAACGGGGTATCTCGGTGCGCGATCCGAAAGAGGGGGTGGACAACCGGTGTGGTACGATCTATTTCGGGAAGCCCTCGGACGAGCCGCCGTTGTGGATTCTTTCGCAGTGGGCCAGCCGTTATAACCTTTGTGGCGAAGAGCTGCAAAAGGGGCGGCGTGGTGAACGGTTTTATGAAAACGAAGGCAAACGGGTTTCGGTTTTTCCGGGAGGGAGGTTTCGGTTGGAGATACGTACCAAACCCGAATACGGAGAGCGTGTACGGCAGTTTTACCAAAGCTGGCCGCATCTGTACGTTGAACAGCCGGTTGAACCCGGTATTCCGTTGGGCCGGTGCCAAGCGTTGCGGTATACCTTGTCGGCCAGGCTGTTGTATTGTAAAAATTATATGGGCGATGCGTTTGACCCGAACATACATACCTGCCACGTAGTTTCCCACGTGGCGGTGCAGAACCGGAATCCGGAGTCGGAATACTATTTGAAGTCTTTTTTGTTGAGCATCCCCGTATACGATTACCGGTATCCCTTCCCTCCGGGAGAACACTTCGTAGATGCCGGTACCAAAGAGGTGGTTACGAACCTGTTTGTCTATGGGCCGGCGGGTGATAGGCTCTGGAATGGGCCCATTTCATCGGGAAATTGGCAACGCGCAGAGGCAGATCTGTTGCCTTATGTGAAAGAGGCTGTCGGGTTGGCCGGATGGGCCGGTTCGTCGTTGGACGATTGGCAGATTACTTACTTCATTATGGGGTGGGAGAGCGAAGGTACGTTCGATGCCGCACTCGAATTCAAGAATCTGCGGTTGCAGGCGGTGATAGAAGAGTAATGTTTAAGATGAAAGATATATAGAGAAACTGTTATGTCCGAGAAAAGACTTTTTTTATTAGACGCCTATGCGTTGATATACCGTTCCTACTACGCGTTTATCAAGAACCCCCGTATCAACTCCAAAGGGATGAATACTTCGGCGATCTTCGGGTTTGTGAATACCCTCGAAGAGTTGTTGCGCAAGGAGAATCCCTCGCACATAGCGGTCGGGTTCGATCCGGCCGGCCCCACCTTTCGGCACGAAGCTTTTGAACAGTACAAGGCCCAACGGGAGGAGACGCCCGAGGCAATACGGCAGTCGGTACCGGTGATCAAGGAGATCATCTCGGCGTACCGTATTCCGGTGGTGGAGGTCCCCGGGTTCGAGGCGGACGATGTGATCGGTACGCTGGCGAAATTGGCCGAAAAAGAGGGTTTCGATACCTATATGATGACCCCCGACAAGGATTACGGGCAGCTGGTTTCGCCCCGTATATTCATGTATAAACCTAAATTCGGGGGAGATTTCGAGGTGCTGGGTGTCGAGGAGGTCTTGAAACGGTTCTCCATCACCTCGCCCGAACAGGTAATCGATATTCTGGGGCTGATGGGAGATGCCTCAGACAACATACCCGGATGTCCCGGTGTGGGAGAGAAGACGGCGATTAAGCTGGTCGGGGAGTTCGGCAGCATCGAAAACCTGCTGGAAAATACCGATCGGTTGAAAGGGGCGTTGAAGAGTAAGATAGAGTCGAATCGGGAGCAGATACGTTTCTCGAAATTTTTGGCGACCATCAGGACCGATGTCCCGGTAACGTTCGATGAAAAGGCGCTTCTCCGTGAAGAGGTGGACGAGCAGAAAATCCGCAAGATTTTTGAAGAGTTGGAGTTCCGTTCGCTTGCCGATCGGGTGTTGGGGCGGAGCGTCTCCCCGACCGCTGTTGCCCCCGAAAAGAAAAAAGAGCCGGTGCAGGGATCGCTCTTCGGTTCCCTTTTCGATGCGGAGCCTCAACAGGATGCTCCGACAGCGGTGTTGGACGAGCCCACAACGTTGGCCTCGCTTCAAACGACCCCCCATACCTACCACCTGGTAACCGAGCAGGCACAGATATCGGCGCTGGTACAACAGCTGGAAACGGCCTCGGAATTTGCTTTCGACACCGAGACAACCGGCGTGGACCCTATCCGGGAGCAGTTGGTGGGCTTCTCGTTCGCCTGCCGGGAGGGTGAAGCCTACTACGTGCCGGCCCCTGCCGACGAACAGGAGGCCCGACGGCTGGTGGCCCGATTCAAACCGGCGTTGGAGAACGAACGCTCCCTGAAAATAGGGCAAAACATCAAATACGATTACATCGTCTTTAAAAATTACGGTGTTACGGTAAAGGGCCGTTTTTTCGACACGATGGTGGCCCATTACCTCCTGCAACCCGAACAGCGCCACAACATGGATTACCTGGCAGAGATCTACTTGCGGTACAAAACCATTCCGATAGAGGAGCTTATCGGCCCTCGCGGGAAGAACCAGTTGAAGATGAGCCAGCTTCCGCCCTCCCGTATCTGCGATTATGCGGCCGAAGACGCCGACGTTACGTTGCGGTTGAAACATGTTTTGGAGCGGGAACTCGAAAAGGAGGGGATGGTGTCGCTCTTCCACGACATGGAGATGCCGCTTACCCGCGTATTGGCGGAGATGGAGATGGCCGGTGTGCGGCTGGATTGCGGTATTTTGCAACAGACCTCCAAAATGTTGGGCTCGCGTATCGAGCGCATTGAAACCGAGATATATGACCTGGCCGGGACTCCGTTCAACGTTAGCTCACCCAAACAGGTCGGGGAGGTGCTGTTTGACCGGTTGAAGATAGACGAAAAGATGAAAAAGACCAAAACCGGGCAGTACTCTACTACCGAAGAGGTGTTGGAGAAGTTGCGGAACAAACACCCCATTGTGGGGAAAATCCTGGAACAACGCGGGCTTAAAAAATTGCTGAATACCTATGTAAATGCCTTGCCCGAGTTGATATATCCCCGTACGGGAAAGATTCATACCTCGTTTAATCAGGCTATTACGGCTACCGGACGGCTCAGTTCCAGCAATCCGAACTTGCAGAACATCCCCATTCGCGACGAGGAGGGGAAAGAGATTCGCCGGGCTTTTATTGCCGACGAGGGGTGCCGCTTCTATTCGGCCGACTACTCCCAGATAGAGTTGCGTATCATGGCCCATTTGAGCGGAGATGAACACATGATCGGGGCATTCCTTTCGGGGGCGGACATCCATGCGGCCACCGCCTCCAAGATTTACAAGGTTCCCATGGAGGAGGTTACCAAGGAGATGCGCCGCAAGGCCAAAACGGCCAATTTCGGTATCATATACGGCATTTCGGTCTTCGGGTTGTCCGAGCGGTTGAACATCCCCCGCTCGGAGGCGAAGCAGCTGATAGAGGGTTATTTTGAGACCTTCCCGCAGGTACGGGCCTATATGGACGAGAGCATTGCCGTGGCCCGGAAAAAGGGTTATGTGGAGACCATCAGCGGACGGAAACGGATGCTACCCGACATAAATTCGCACAACAGCGTGGTGCGGGGATATGCCGAACGAAACGCCATAAACGCCCCCATACAAGGGAGTGCGGCCGATATTATCAAGATTGCCATGGTGCGTATTGCCGACCGGATGCAGCGGGAGGGGTTGCAGGCGCACATGATTTTGCAGGTACACGACGAATTGAACTTCAATGTCCCGATCGATGAGCTTGAACGGCTCGACCGCCTCGTGAAAGAGGAGATGGAGGGGGCTTATCGCCTGAAAGTCCCCCTGGTGGTGGATACCGGTGTCGGGGAAAACTGGCTGGCAGCCCATTGATTGCCGGGAAGCGGGTTTATCGTTGCGACAGTATCCGATGTCCGATGCGGCAGTCGAGGCACTCCCGGTGGTTGCAGTACCGGTTTCTGAGTTGGAGGAGGGCCTGCGATTCGAATGCGTTTTGCGGGATGATTCCGGCCGATGCAAATTCGGAGACGATGCGGTTCTTTTCGGGCGCGAGGGCTTCGAGCAGCCGCAGGGCTCGCTCTTTGCAGGCATCGTTCCGGCTGTGGAGACCGTAGGCGTATAACAGCGGGGCGGCGATGTTGATCAGCAGGCTCTCGGCAGAGGCTCGTCCCAATGTCTTTTTTCGGGAGGGGGATGTCTTTCCGAAAGCGTAATGGGTATCCCAGTATCCGGACAACTCTATTTTAAACAGCTCCCGAAAATCTTGCATCGATTCGGCGTCGCAAATGCGGGCGAAAAGCGAATCCCGTTGGGTGATGCAGCAAGCCAGCATCGCAATGCGGATGCAGGGTGAGTTCATGGGACGCATCCGTGTACCGTCTTTCAGGCAGGAGGCAGGCGGCGGGGTCAATCCGAATTTTTGTTTTAAAAACAGGTATTCTCTTTGCAGCTGTTGGTAATAGGAGTCGGTCGTGAGGGAGGAATCTTCCAGTAAACCGGCCTGTCCGAAGAGGATGGCCTCTACCTGGAAAAGCGAATCGGCGTGTTTCTGCATCAATCGCAACGGGGTGTGTCTGGCCAGTCGCTCAAAGGCGTCGCTGTGGGTATGGAATCCTAAGTGGCGGCACAGCAGGCGGTAGCAGACCTCCTCCCAGTTGCCGTGTTCCTGACTCAGCCATTCTTGGATACGTTGGGTCTTCTGTTCCAGCCGTTCGGCGGAAAGCGCCGCCATCCAGTCGGAGAGGAGCAGCGAATCTTGTATGGATAGCCAGCCGGCACAGGGAAGAGATGCCGTGTGCGTCGTGAGTGTGTCGAATCGTTCTTTCAGTTCCGTCGAAACCGGTAGCACGAATTGGGGTACTCTCTCTTTATTTGACCGGAGGATTGGGACATCGGCCTCCTGCACGACCAGCAACAGGGTGGTATCGTAAGCGTCGTCCGGAGTATCCGGGGCAAGGGCGAGGGAGGATTTGGACAGTACGGTGATATTGCCGGCCCACGTTTGCCCGTCCAGCCCTATCCGGGCATTGAAAAAGATGGTTCCGGAGCCCTCCTGTGGAATACCCGGATGGATGATTTCCAACCGTTGTCCGTCGGTGGTTGTCAAATGTCGGGCGTCGAACAGGCGGTATTGCCAGATATGACGTAACAGCTTTTCCATAAAATTAAATCTTTTACAAAGAGGCTAATCGGTGATTTTCATTATCTTTGCAAGTCGTAAAAAGCGCTTGTTTAAAACAAGGTGCTAAGAACAAAGATACGAAAAAACAAAATATAGTATGAAATTAGCATTGATCGGTTACGGTAAAATGGGGCGGGAGATAGAGCAAATCGCCCGGAACCGTGGACATGAAATTGTAAGCATCATAGATGTAGATAACCAGCAGGATTTTGAATCGGAGGCTTTTCGTAGCGCCGATGTTGCCATCGAATTTACGGTACCTTCGGTTGCCGTGCAGAATTATCGGAAATGTTTCGCTGCCGGTGTGCCGGTAGTTTCGGGAACTACCGGATGGCTGGAACACCTGCCGGAGATAAAGGAGGCCTGCAACCAGGGACAAACCTTTTTTTACGCCTCCAATTTCAGTTTGGGCGTAAACATCTTTTTTGCCTTGAACCGTTATTTGGCGAGAATCATGAATGATTTTCCCGCTTACGAGGTTAAAATGGAAGAGGTGCACCACATCCATAAACTGGATGCCCCCAGCGGAACTGCCATTACCTTGGCCGAGGATATTCTGGAAGAGCTCGACCGCAAAACCGGCTGGGTAGAGGGTCGGGAAGCGGCTTCCGATGAAATCGGGATAACGGCCATCCGTCGCGATGAAGTTCCCGGTATCCATACCATCGAATACGAATCGGATGTCGATACCATCCGTATTACCCACGATGCCAAAAGCCGCAAGGGTTTTGCGCTGGGCGCGGTAGTGGCCGCTGAATTTACATATGGGAAAAAGGGATTTTTAACCATGAAAGATATGTTGCCTTTTTGCAATAACAAAAAATAATCCAATGACAAA
>DVNA01000049.1 GCA_018714665.1 Candidatus Gallibacteroides avistercoris
ATGGTTTCCGGCCGAACAGGCAATAACGCCTTTCGCCTTTTCTTCATCTGACAACTGCGAAATCTTATAATAGGAACCGCGAATCTTGAAAGAGCCCGTCAGTTGAAGGTTCTCGGGTTTGAGGTAAATGCGGCTCGCTGGATTGATTTTAGGTGCACTGATCAAATCGGTACGTCGGATGACATCTTTCAATGTATAGGACGCATGATAAATTCTATCTAATGTCAACATAACAAATGAATAACTTAATCGGCTCGATAAATTGAGCATGCGAAGTTACAACCATTTTACTTATGTTGGTTTATTTGCCCGTAGAAAAAAAACACAGCTACGTATTTAATCTGGTAGCTGTGCCTTATCAATCAAAATTCTATTTTCAACGGAATATCCGTTTAGCCGTAAAAAACGCCTGATAACGGAATATGTCGTTTTTTCAGACATACCCGACCGACATTCTCTTTTCCGGGTCTCTATTCGGAATTTTTTTCCAACCATTCCAACCGGCGAAGATCCGGAAGATGTTTTACCTTGAAGTGTTCAAATGTTACATTGAATCCTTTTCCGTCAGGACAAGCCGCCATCATCCCGACTTGTACGGGAATATTATCCTGCAACCACGCATTGCGCATCAGCACATACTCTTTATCATCGAAAGAATAAAATATTTCGACGGCATCCAACCTTCTGACCGCTTTTATCCAAATATAGGGGACGGCTTTTTCCAGAGCAATGACGCTCCAATCTGAGGTCTTGTGTGTAACAACCGTACTCAAATTATATTTCCCATCCACAAATTCTATACCGGCCTTGATATAATTCTCATGATCGATACGCAACATCAAACCCGCCTGATCAAAACGGGCTTTATAATCGCCCGATACCTTGACCTTTACCTCAAACTCTCCACCATAAGTAGCATAATAAAAAGGGGCATCATCAACAGTAAATCCGTAATGGGAGATTCGCCAGTAATCACTTTGCGGGGTTACGAACATGGAAAGGGTTTTATCTTTTATCTCCCACTGCTCCGGTTCATTGAACCATTGCATCTTTTCTAATGACTGCGCCTCACATAATTGTAACGGCACAAAAACGAATAAGAAAAAAAACAGCTTTTTCATTTTTTATCATATTTAAATATTACTGAATCAAGAGAATACTTTCCTCCTCCTAAAAGGAACAACATACAATAAATTCCTAAAAAAAGCAATGGTAAAGACAACGTTGCAAAATCATCAAACCAATGATACTTGGATGCTACCAACATATTAAAGGCCAATATCATGGCAGCTGAACGAGAAAAGAATCCACCTATTAATGCTATGGAACAAACTACTTGTGCAAAAATTGTAAGGACAAGAGATGGAACCATTCCTATACCAATAGGGTCATCAAAAAAATTAACGGTATATTCTTGAAAATTCTGAATCTTACCAATACCATAAGGTAACATCATACCGCCCCCAAACAGTCGAAACATTAAAATAGCCATGGATAAACCTCTTTCTGAAAGAGCGCTGTTCTTGAAAATAAAGTCTATTAATTTCATCATTCTCTCTAAATAAATTAATTATATAAACATTGTAACCATAATCACAAAAATACCCAAAGAGGAAAGAGCCTATTATTCTAAAAAATCTGACCTGTTTCCTTATTACCTGATTACTCTTTTTCAAGGAGCAAACTCTCAAATCTTGCAGGAATTACCTGAACAGTAGAAATGTTGAATGTTGTCTCTTCTGGATTGTATTTTTCTTTTCGTCCATTCCAAATAAATATTTCTTCTGCTTATCTTTGCAAAGGTATGACGTTGTTATATACTATACAATGATTAAAAATAACCATTTTTCATGGATATAATAGCTAAACTGAACGGGGTTCTTTTACAGCAAGATTTTACAAAAGCACAAATGGCCCTATACCAATCGGAACTAGATAAATATAAGAAGATTGCTTACGGTTATGCAAATATTGAGAATTGTATTTCTGTATTAAGCGATATGCATACCAATTCCAGTTATATTTATTATGGGGAGTTTTCAAAGATTTTAGGATTCAATCATACGAAAGCTATTGAGGATAAAATCAATTCCATCTGGGAAAACAATATATTGAAATTAATTCATCCCGAAGATCTATACGAAAAATATTTACAGGAACTACGTTTTTTTCATTTTATCAAACACCAGCCTAAAAAAAAACGTTCTCATTTTTTCCTGGCCAATACTCTGAGGATAAAAGATATTTCTGGGAATTATTTAGATTCTCTCCACCGTCTATTTTATATTCCGTCATTTTTTGATCAGAATATGTGGCTGGCTTTGTGCCTGTACTCTCCCATAACATACGATCTGCCCCATAAGTACATTATTGTCAATACACTAACCGGGCAATTATCGGAACTAGGCAAACGTAACAACGCTACCATCTTATCTGAAAGAGAGATACAGGTATTAAGGCTCATAGACAAAGGACTGATGAGCAAGAACATAGCAGAATCTCTTTCTATCAGCATAAATACCGTCAGTCGGCATCGCCAGAAAATATTGGAAAAGCTACATGTCAAGAATTCGATTGAGGCTTGCCATATTGCCAAAAAACTGGGAATATTCTGAAATTTTACTGTTCTTTTGTATTCTTTCTGTTTTCAGTCTCTCCATTCAGAACCGTCCAGAAACGTTTGGACAAACAGATATTCTCTACCGGGAGGGCAGCCGCAAACAGCGGCGCTATCTGGGACGGGGTAAAGCCGGCAATGCCGCAACCGATCTCGGTTACCAGAAAGGTCATTTCGGGATGGCTCCCGGCAAAACGGATAAAATCATCCACATACGGGCGGATGGTCTCTACGCCTCCCTGCATGGTGGGGATTGCATAGGTGCTGCCTTGAAGCCCTACGCCCTGCCCCCACACGGCGCCCCACTTGTCGAACGCCAAACGGGCTGCTCCGCCGCCATGAAACCCTTGCAGGTTACTGCCAAAAACAAATATCTGGCCGGGATGCAACGCGGTGATGTTATCGGGGGTAATTCGGGTTTTCATACAAACGCATTTTTAGTTTCTCCAAATTTACAAAATTATCCCGAAAGCAGGGTTCGTTACCCAACGTTTACCGGCAAAAAGAAAGGACGTCCACTCTCAGATTATACCGCTCCAAAGAATTATGGTACGTCTGGCAGAAAAATCACCCGCCAGATATACCGACAGTAAAAAATATTTCATATCTTTGCCCCGATTTTTTAAGAGACCACATAATGTCTAACTTATTAATTGAAAAACTGATATTTAATTATTAATGGAAAAAGAAGTAAAAACAACCGCAGTTGAAAATTTCGACTGGGATGCCTTTGAAAAAGGCGACGTTCAACGTGAAAAAAGTTACGAAGAACTGGTAAACACGTATGACCAGTCTTTAAACACCGTTAAAGACAAAGACGTGACAGAAGGTACTGTAATCGCCATGAACAAGAGAGAAGTTGTGGTAAACATCGGCTACAAATCAGACGGTGTTATCTCCATGAACGAATTCCGTTACAACCCGGACTTGAAAGTTGGCGACAAAGTAGAGGTTTACATTGAAAACCAAGAAGACAAAAAAGGACAGTTGGTTCTTTCTCACAAGAAAGCCCGCGCAACCCGCTCTTGGGATCGCGTTAATTCGGCTCTCGAAAACGACGAAATCATCAAAGGATTTATCAAATGCCGTACGAAAGGCGGTATGATTGTCGATGTATTCGGTATCGAAGCATTCCTGCCCGGTTCTCAAATCGACGTTAAACCGATCCGCGATTACGATGTATTCGTCGGTAAAACGATGGAATTCAAGGTCGTTAAAATCAATCAGGAATTCAAGAATGTAGTTGTTTCACACAAAGCGCTTATCGAAGCCGAACTGGAACAACAGAAAAAAGATATTATCGCCAAACTCGAAAAAGGCCAGGTATTGGAAGGTACTGTCAAGAACATTACCTCTTACGGTGTATTTATCGACCTGGGCGGCGTAGATGGTTTGATCCACATCACCGACCTCTCCTGGGGACGCGTAAGCCACCCCGAAGAAGTGGTTTCGCTGGATCAGAAACTCAACGTGGTAATCCTCGACTTCGACGACGAAAAGAAACGTATCGCCCTCGGGTTGAAACAGCTTACTCCTCATCCGTGGGATGCATTGAGCGCAGACCTCAAAGTAGGCGACAAAGTGAAAGGTAAAGTTGTCGTGATGGCCGACTACGGTGCATTTATCGAAATCGCTCCGGGCGTGGAAGGCTTGATACACGTATCTGAAATGTCGTGGTCTCAACACCTGCGCAGCGCACAAGACTTTATGAAAGTAGGCGACGAAGTGGAAGCCGTTGTATTGACCCTCGACCGCGAAGAACGCAAGATGTCGTTGGGTATCAAACAACTCAAACCGGATCCGTGGGAAAATATCGAAACCAAATATGCTGTCGGATCTCGCCACACGGCCAAAGTTCGCAACTTCACCAACTTCGGCGTATTCGTTGAAATTGAAGAAGGCGTGGACGGTTTGATTCACATCTCAGACCTCTCTTGGACGAAGAAAATCAAACATCCGTCAGAATTTACCCAAATCGGTGCCGAAATCGAAGTACAGGTATTGGAAATCGACAAGGAAAACCGTCGTCTGAGCCTCGGACACAAACAACTCGAAGAAAATCCGTGGGATGTATTTGAAACGGTATTTACCGTAGATTCTATCCACGAAGGTACGATTATCGAAATGCTTGACAAGGGTGCCGTTATCGCTTTGCCCTACGGCGTAGAAGGGTTCGCTACTCCGAAACACCTGGTAAAAGAAGATGGTACTCAGGCTCAGGTAGATGAAAAACTGCCGTTCAAGGTACTCGAATTCAACAAAGACTCTAAACGCATTATCCTCTCTCACAGCCGCATCTTTGAAGACGAAGCTAAACAGGAAAAGAAAGAGATGGCTAAAAAAGCCAGAAAGGCCAAGAAAGAAGAGAGCGTTGAAATGCCTGCCAACAATGTAGAAAAAACCACATTGGGAGACATTGAAGAACTGGCTGCCTTGAAAGAAAAACTGGAAGCTGAAAAGAAATAAAGCTCTCAACTCTTTATATGCAAAGCGGACTCTACCAGAACAGAGTCCGCTTTTTTATTTTCTGATATATCCCTATCCCCCTCTACACAAACGTCTTCTGAACAAGCACAAACAATCTGCTGCTTTAAACGGTTATATTGAAAAACCAAAAATTGTTTCAAATGAGTGGCACCCCAAACAAAGAACAAAGCGGGAACCGATTCTTGCGCTGGTCGGTAGGATGGTTGAACATCCTGGTATTGATAGGCTGTATCCTGATAACGGTCATTCTTTCGTTGCAAATACTCTATCCGCAACAATATGCCCGCAGCCCCTTGCTGCTGAACGTCCAGTTCTGGATATGCATCTGTTTCCTAACCGATTTTTTCCTGAGGCTTTTCCTGCACCGCAACAAGCTACACTACCTGTTATCCAACATCCTGTTTTTCATCATATCAATTCCCTACCTGAACATCCTCGAATATTACCATATCCCCATCTCGGATATGCGTTACTACTTCCTGCACGTCATCCTGTTGCTTCGGGGAGGGTACGGACTGGTGGTGGTAGTCAGCTGGATTACATCGAGCCGATTGACCAACCTGTTTGTTTCTTACCTGATTATCCTCATCGCCATTACCTACTTTTCGAGCCTCCTGTTTTACGCCATCGAAAGCAAGGTAAACAGCGCCGTATCGAACTATTGGGACGCCTTGTGGTGGGCAAGTATGGATGTAACCACCGTGGGATCGGAGGTAAACCCGGTTACCTCGACAGGCCGTATCCTGTCGGTCATGCTGGCGGTACTGGGAATGTGCATGTTCCCCATATTGACAGCATTTATTACCAATAAGTATCAGGAAATTAAACCCTTATCGTCAAAATTATCGAACCGGGAAGCTGATTAATACACAATGTCCATCTCTTTGAGCAGGTGTCCGGCTCCGGCAATCCGATCGATGATAAAAAGCGTATATCGGATATCCACGCAGATAGTGCGTTGAAAGGCGGGGTTGTATTGTATGTCGCCGCTAATGCCTTCCCAGTTACGATCGAAACCGGTACCGACCAATTCGCCCCGGGCATTGAGAATGGGACTGCCGGAGTTGCCTCCCGTAGTATGGGTATTGGCGATGAAACAAACCGGCATCTTACCGTCCGGACGGGCATATACGCCAAAGGCTTTCTGCCAATACACCTCTTTGAGTCTGTCCGGAACAACAAATTCCCAGTTGTCGGCATCCTCTTTTTCCATCACCCCATCCAAGGTGGTATAATACAGGTAAGCGATGCCGTCTGCCGGTTCCAACCCTTTAACATTTCCGTACGACAAACGCAGCGTCAGGTTGGCATCGGGGTAGATAGGCCGACCGGCACTCATCTCCCGAATGGCCTCTATGTAGGTACGCTGTGCCTGTTGCAGGGTTTTGGCATAGCGGTCGAGTACGCCTGTTACGGCTTTTTGCTCCTCAGCCACGGCTCGGGCAAAGAGAAACATGGGGTCTTCTGCCAACTTGCTGCGGGAGGGATTTTTCAGAAAAGATTCCAAATTCTGCGCAGAACCGAAGATGGACCGATTGAAGATATGGTCTATATACGCATCGGTATTTTTATATTTGCGGGCCATCTTCTGCAACCATTCGGGGCGTTCTTTTTCGGCTATCCGTTCCAGATAGAGCCGCCACATCGCCTTTGCTATTTTTTTATCAACAGCGGCAGAATAGTCCTTGTCGGCAAAGGCACGATAGGCCTTCTCCAACGCCGGAAGCTCTGCCCGAACAGAGTCTTTGTTCCCCTTTTGCAGGGCAGAATCCAACTTGGCATAGTCGTAACGCACACCGCTGAATTCGATACCGGTCTGCAACGCCTCGCGCAAATAAGATTGCCGCCTCTTCCACGGGGCCTGTTTGGCCGTAAGGCTGTCTATCAGGGCGACGGCTTGTATAACGTCTGCCCGTCCGTTGGCTGAGGCCCATTGCAACACCGAGTCGCACTGGCGGCGCTTCAACGCTTCCAACTGCTGCATCCCAATCATCTTGTTCATCCCTTTGGAACTCTTGTAGCTATTGGTAGAGGAGGCATATTTACGGGCATACTGAATACGGACCTGAGGGTCTGACAGCATCTCTTTAAGCATGATCTGCTGCCGGACATCGCGCACCTCTACCCGGATGCTGTTTTCAATATCGCGCCGTTCAACAACCTCCGCCGGGGTATAAAAGTGGTTGGTACGACCGGGGAAACCCATCAGCATGACAAAATCGTTTTCGGCAATTCCCTTCAACGAAAGGGTAAAATGTTTGCGCGGGCGCAACGGCACATTGTCGGGCGAGTATTTGGCGGGATTGCCCTGACGGTCGGCATATATCCGGAAGAGCGAAAAATCGCCGGTATGGCGGGGCCACATCCAGTTGTCGGTATCGGCACCGAACTTGCCGATGGAAGAGGGAGGTGCTCCTACCAGCCGTACATCGGAATAGACCTTCTGTACATACAGGTAATATACATTGCCGCCATAAAGGGGTTTTATCTCTACCTTGGTACCGGGATGACTGTTCAGATAGGCCTCTCCCCCCACATACTCGCGGGCCAGGGCATTCAGGAATTTCGCCGACAGGTAAAGCCCCTCGTCGCCCGTGGTATCCTTTTCGAGGGCCTCCGTTACATAAGCGGTAACATCTTCCATGCGTTCGGTAAAGGTTACGGTCAGGCCGGGATTGGGCAACTCCTCTTCGCGGCTCATCGCCCAGAAACCATTCGTGAGCAGGTCGTTTTCAACGGAGCTGTGTTGCTGTATATAGGCGTACCCGCAATGGTGATTGGTCAACACAAGACCTTCTGACGAAATCAGCTCGCCGGTACATCCTCCACCAAAAAGAACAACGCCGTCTTTGAGCGAAACGCCGTCGGCACTGTAAACGGAATCTATATCCATTTGCAAACCGGCACGCTGCATCGCCGCCAGGTTCTGCTCTTTGAGCAACGGCAAGAGCCACATCCCCTCATCGGCCATCCCCCGGCACGGCAAGAGCCACAAAAGAACTCCCCATACTACGGCAAACGGAACAGTTTTATGCCAAGAGGAGCTATTGAATACGATACTATTCATAACGATACTTATATTAACATCCTGTTTTTATGGAGTCAATCAGACCTCCTGTTCTTTTTCTTTCGCAAAAGGGACTCCTCCATTTTTCAAAAAACGTCCTGCCTTATGCCACAACGGAGGAGCCGAACATGACCAATCCGATAATGGCAATCAACAACAGGAGCACGATAACTGTTACAATAACCATCTTCTGATTCATAATACGTCTTTTTATATTTATATGTTTGTCTTCTACAAATATAGCTCTATTTGTCTTATTTCTCCTTTTTTTCTGAAACAACTCGATTTTTCAGCAGATAAAGAGCCTGATAGATAACACGGAAGTTCCAGCTTAACAGGCAACACAAATCAGAATAACCTGCCTCAACCTATTTATGACCGGCGAGCTCTATCGGCCATCAGGGTTGGGTAATAGCCTGATACATGGCCGAATGTATGCGGGGACGGATATCGAGACTGGACAACTTGTTGTTCCACCGGTTGGGATATACCCGGTTGCACAGGAAGATATAAATGGTTTCATTGGCCGGATCTACCCAGAAAGCGGTACCGGTATAACCGTAATGCCCGTATGCTTTTTCCGAGGCCTCGGGACAGGCAGGACTGTTGTTTTCATTCTTTTTATCCGGCTTGTCGAATCCCAATCCCCTGCGGCTGACGGTACTGGTCTGGGTAACGAACCGGTGTGCCGTCTTCTGGCTTACATATTGCTCGCCTCCATAAGAACCTTCGTTCAGGTACAGCTGCAACAACTTAGCCAAATCGTTGGCCGAGGAGAAGAGGCCGGCATTTCCTTCGACACCTCCGCAAAAGGCGGACATCTCATCGTGTACGTACCCTATCAAGATTTGGTTACGCATGAAATGGTCGTGTTCGGTGGGGGCAATCGATGTGGCCGGGATACGCCTCAACGGACGGTACATGGTGGTTTGTGCACCCAACGGGGCAAAGTAATATTTCTCTACCAGACTGTCTATGGGAATATGCGAAACGTTTTGTACGGCTGTTTTCAACAACGAGAAGTTCAGGCAACTGTACACGTATTTTTTCGGTTTGCCCAGTTTGGTTTCGATAATGGCTTTGAGCAAGGTATCGGGCAAAGAGGCAACGCCGTACATGTTTTGTGCAATGGTTAGCGGATAACCGGGCTTGGGCTCGGACGAAATCAACTCTTTGCGCATCCGGATGTTTTTGTTAGCGAACAACCGGCGATCGGCCTGCAAACGATAGGTCGCATCCTGCTTGTTGCGGAACAGCGGCCCGGAATAGGAAGCTGTATCAATTACCACGTTGTATGTGGCCAACGTGGGGATCATCCCCGACTCGT
>DVNA01000050.1 GCA_018714665.1 Candidatus Gallibacteroides avistercoris
AGCAATTCTATGAATAGAACCAGTAGGCAAACTGTCTTTCAGGCGACGAAGTTCATTAAATGTTATTGTTTTTGGCATAGTAGAAAATGTTTAAAAGGTTCTTAATATTTTTTACATTATCACGCAATAAATATAGGTTTTATTTTCCTCTTTTCCAAATTTTATTGCAATTATTTTACAAAGATGTGAAGGTTTTGTTTTTCAGGTATTTTAGGCAAAATCAAGCAATAGTAGCATATAAGAGAATTCCCATCCATGTTGCATACAAGGTTATCAATACAGGAAAGATATTGACATGAACATAGGGGATTTCGTAGTCGGACAACCAACCCTTATAGTACATACCGGTTCGAACAAACACGTATAATTTATATCCCACAATTCCGACAGTAAGCCCCAAAATAGTTCCGCCTAAAATATCTCCCGGATAATGAACTCCTAAATAGATACGAGTATAACAATTCAACAAGGCCCATATAACCATGCTCATTGTATATATTTTACGACGAAAGACGAGCGAAGTAAAAGTTACCATTCCCACCGCATTTGCAGCATGGCTCGAAACAAAACCATATTTACCACCTCTGTAATTATTCACTACATCTACCAAGCCCAATAGTTCGGGATCCTGTGTCGGTCTGAATCGGGCAAAAAAAGGCTTGAAAAAGGAGGTAGAGATTTGATCTGTCAGGGTTGCCACAATTGCAGAAACAAGCAGGATCAAGATGGCTTCCAATAAACATTTCCGGCAATAAACGTAGCATAAAGACAATACCAACGGTAACCAGATAAATCTTCCGGTATATATCCACATAAATTGATCCCAAAATGAACTATTGCTCCCATTAATTTGAAGCAACAGCCATTTGTCGTATTCGAGAAATTGTTCTAACATAACCCGGATTAAATACTATATCTGTTCTATTTTAGATTATCTCCATTTTATCTAATGGAATCCATCCTCTATTCCCGTCTACCTCGATTTCTCCCCACCCGGAAAGGGTACTGATAACCGATACTTTGGTACCTTCGTGTAATACAAACATATCCATCCCTTCTGCCGACGGAGTGCTTTTAATAGTGATAGTGGGTGCAAAAATAATGGCTTGGTCGTGTGCCAACATTTTTTGCTTTAGATCAGAAGAGAAGATGTTGGAGACAATACAAACGAATATCAAAAAGATACCGGTAAAAAAACCGACCTTTTTAATCCATACTATACGTGTGAAGAAATAGAGGAACAAACAAATGATAAAACCGATAAAGCAACCAACACCCAGATAGGCCCATCCGTTTGAGGACATTCCGTTACGAACGCTATTGACCCACGATGTAAGGAAAAACGGTTTTACGGCATTTACTTTATCTACAATATGAGTACGTGCCATCTCCAAGTTATATCGGGCATCTTCGTTATTAGGCGATATAGACAAAGCCCGTTCATAATTGAGGATAGCCGGAGCGTACTTTTTCTCTTTATAATAGGCATTCCCCAAATTATAATATACTGTTGCCGATTTCCCTTCATCTTTCAATACAGATTCATACAACTCTATCGCTTTGGCATATTCGTTGTTGCTATATGCCTCATTCGCTTCCGAGAGCTTGTCTTGTGCAAACAAATTAGTAGACAAGCTAATAAATGCTATAATAACGGAATATATCTTTTTCATATCTCGAATCTTATTTTTTTTTCGTATTTTCCATTTTACCGATGGCCTCTACGGTCGATTCGTACAGATCATCCATCGCTTTTTCCGATTGAGCCGGAGCGTATTGAGCAAATTCGCATGTGTCCAGAATTTCCATAAAACGGGTAATCAATGAACGATCTGCACCATATTTATTTAGTTCGGCTTCTACGTTGTCTTTTGTCAATTCAGAGAGCGGCAAACTCAATTTATCACTTAAATATCCCCAAACGGCTTTCAACATTTCATCATAAAACTGTTCTTTTTGATGTTCTTTCAAATAATTACCTGCCAGTTTCAACCGTTTTTTAGCGACTTTATTGGCCTTTTTAGTTTTCATCAAAGCTATATTGGCGTTGGCTTTGGCCTGTTTCCGATATACTATTACAAAGATGATAAACATCAATGCAGGAACAATATATCCCAAGATATATCCCCAAGAACCGAAGATGAATGTAATTTCTCTCTGTAATTTGGTATCTCCTACTTTGATAAACCGGATATCTTGTCCCAGCAACTTCACATTTTCTTTGTTAGTGAAATTACTCATCACCGTGGCAGAACTCTTTCCGTCTCCTTTTTCAACCTTTAACTCAAACGATTGTGTTGTAAGCGTTTTGTAGCTATTTGTCGAGGTGTCGAAATAAGAGAATGATATGGCCGGTATGGTAAAATCTCCTGCAAAACGGGGAATAGCCGTATACTCTATGGTCTTGCTCCCTTGCAATCCAGAGGTGGTATTTTTAGTCTCTACGTTTACTACCGGATCGTATGTCTCAAAATCTTCCGGGAAATTCACTTCCGGATTTTTTATATATTTCAGATTTCCCGTTCCCTTAATCTCCAACTTTATGGTGATGGCTTCGTTTTCCTTTACCTGGGTATTGTTTATGGACGAGGTGATGGTAAAGTTTCCAATAGCATTCATAAATGAAGCCGGCCGACCGGAAGGTAACGGTTCTACGGTAACAGAGGTTGCCGGGATATTGACTTCTCGTCTCACGTCGTCATACATATCCATATTGAATAGGTCATGGATGCTTACTTGACGCGGGACTTGGGTCAGAACCTCCATCTTGCCAGAAGAGATGTCAATCTTTCCTGTCTTTTGAGGGAACAACAGATACTGGGCCAGCTCTACCGTTCGGTATATCTTTCCATTTACCTCTTCCAGTTTCAATTGGCGATCATCCCCCAACTCCATTTCGGATACGGCAAATCCGTCAAAATTTGGGAAATTGGCACTTAGAACCTGACTAAGATTAACCGACTGCCCGGCAAATAACTTTATTGTAGCCAGAATCGCTTCCTGCTCATATACTTTTCTCTTAGATAATATTACCTGGGCAAACAAGTCATTTCCTCCTGAGGCTGATTTCCGGGTACCTTGGGCAGCTATTCTTTCGTCAGCATCCTCGCCTGACAATACTTTTATGGTAATCGGTTGGGTTGAATATTGTTTATCCCCTACCTGAAACGTTGCCGCATCGACTGTATATGTCCCCTCCTGGGTGGCCATCAGGTAATATATTCTTGCGTTGCTGACTATTTGAGTTCTGTGTCCATTGGTAATCTGAATAGATTGACCCATCGATTCTGCCGGGCCATTTAATACATCAAATCCAGAGAAGGAAGGTCCTCTGAAATTGGTAGCCTGCATTGTATTGATTTCAAATTTGACTTGGAATTGCTGCCCCACTCTCACCACTTCCGGGGCAATGGCGTTAAATTCTACCTTTTCTTCTGCATATGAAGCATATACAGTATATGTAAACAGTGAAATTAATATAAATAATAATCTCCTCATATATTTTTTCTTTTTACTTCATTTCTAGTTGGACCAACAACCTGATTACCAATCTTTATCCGTAATTTTTTGTTTTACTTGTTGCATTTGTTCCTTGGTTACTCTTTCTTGGGTTGCCTTTTCATCTTGCTGCAACGCCTCTAAAATTTGTTCAGCATTTTCCCGAGACATTTGTTGATCTTGTTGTTGCTGCTGATTTTGTTCGTCTTGGTTTTGATCCTGATTTTGCTGTTGCTGGTTTTGATTTTGATCATTTTGATCTTCTTTATTTTCCTGTTGCTGGTCGTCCTGTTGATCCTGATTTTGTTGGTTTTGCTGCTCCTGCAACAGTTTCTGGGCCAATACCAGATTATATCGAGTTTCATCATCATTCGGATTCAACCGTAACGCTTGTTTGTATGCTTCTATACTTTTGGCATAATCTTTTGCCTGCGAAGAGATGTTTCCCAGATTATGCCATGCGGCAGCTGCTTGTATCGGATCTTTTTGCATCTGGGCTGACATTTTGTATTGTTCACCCGCTTCGTTGTACTTTTCTTGTTTGTACAAGGCATTTCCCAAATTAAAAATTCCCTGTTCAGATGTAGGATTTACTTCCAGACTTCTGCGATAGCTAATTTCTGCCTCGGTATATTTTTCATCGTTGTATAGCTTATTCCCTTCCCGTAAATTCTTTCTTTCGGCTTTTTGAGCAAAAAGAGTAAACGGAAAAAGAAGAACGATTATCCATGCAATATGTTTCATATTTCTATATTTAAGCGTATTAAGAAAAGAAATCGAATCTTTTCATTAAACTGTTTTTTCTGTCTAAAATAAATATATCCGCCAACAGCAATATCAAAACAATCCACGCCAGGCTTTGGAACTGTTCGTCATATTCGGAATATACCTTCGATTCCAAATCGGCTTTTTTCATCTTACTAATCTCATTAAGCAGGGCTCTCAATGCGTTATTGGTATTGTCGGCCCGGACGTAGATACCTTTTCCAGCTTCGGCAATCTGATGCCCCATGGTTTCGTTCAATTTCGAGATGACAACGTTTCCTTGATTGTCTTTCTTGAAATCATTACTTTGTTCGTTCTCCGGAATTGGAACCCCTTCGGGCGAACCGATACCAATGACATCAACTTTAATTCCTTTTTCTGCGGCTTGTTTGGCCATCTCAACGGCATCGCCTTCGTGGTTCTCGCCATCGGTTATAACAATAATCGCCTTATCGCTCGATTTATCCGGAGAGAATGATCGTGTTGCCAACTGTATGGCCGATCCGATAGCCGTTCCCTGAGATGAAATCATGTTCGGAGTAATACCAGAAAGAAACATCTTGGCCGAAGTGTAATCGGTGGTAATGGGTAATTGCGTATAGGCATCCCCGGCAAAAACAATCAATCCGACTTTGTCATTCGACAAGTCATCGATCAGTTTCGACAGAATCTGTTTCGACTTTTCCAACCGATTGGGAGAGATATCTTTGGCCAACATGGAGTTGGATATATCCAATGCTATCATAATCTCCACCCCTTGTTTTTTTACCGATTCCAATTTCGACCCGAATTGAGGTCCGGCAATCACAAATACCAGGACAAACAGGGCAAAAAGTTGAAAATAGAATTTTACATGAGGTTTGTAGCGTGAAATATCGGGCATCAGAGACTCCAACAATTTGATATCCCCGTATTTTTTCAGATTTCTCCTTCTACGAAAAATGCCATACAGGTAAACCAGATAGATTACCGGCAACACCAATAACAAGTAAAAATATTCTGGATGTGCAAATCGAAACATAGTAACAATCTCCGTTTTTATTATGGTATATTTTTCAACACCGTATTTCTCAATAAAATTTCAAAACAAAGCAGGATAAAAGCGGCAAGAGCCCAAACCAGGTACTCTTCCTCTTTTTTACTAAACTCCTTGACGCTCATCTTTGTTTTTTCCAATTTATCAATCTCTTCAAAAACTTTTTCCAATGCATTCTCGTCTGTGGCCCGGAAATATTCGCCTCCGGTAGTAGCGGCTATTTGTTTCAATGTATTTTCATCTATATCCACCTCTACCTGTTGGGTAACAATCGTCCCGTAAGGTGTCCGGGCCGGATAAGGTGCCATACCGCGCGTACCTACACCGATGGTATATACACGAATACCGTACGTCGCTGCTATCTCGGCGGCTGTGGCGGGCGATACCTGACCGCGGTTATTCGACCCGTCCGTTAAAAGAATGATGGTTTTGGATTTGGCCTGCCCATCTTTTATCCGATTGATAGCTGTGGCCAAACCTACACCAATAGCCGTACCATCCTCCAAGACACCGCATTGAACGTTTTTCAATTGATTCAACAGGATAACATGGTCGGTCGTCATGGGACAAAGGGTAAACCCTTCGGCGGCAAATTCCACCAACCCGATATTATCGTTGCGACGTCCATTGATAAAGGCTGCTGCTACATCTTTGGCCGCTTCCAAACGGTCTGGTTTAAAATCTTGGGCCCACATACTGGTAGATACGTCCAATGCCAAAATAATATCAATCCCTTCTGTGGTAGAGTTTTGCCAACTACTGCTCGACTGAGGTCGTGCCAACGCAACAATTACGCAAATCAGAACCAGCAAACGCAGAAAAAACCGGAAATGTCTCAGGTAACTCTTATACGTTACCGGCAATTTGTCAAAAGCCTGCGTCGCTGAGACTTGCAAAGATGCTTGTGCTCCTTTTTGTTTCCAGATGTACCAGGCTATAACCGGTATTAATAGGAGCAATAAATATAAATATAGCGGATTAGCAAATGTCATTGTCGTCAATTTTTATCAGAGACTATTTGAGGTTTGCAGTAGAGTTGTTCTCTTTCTGCGTAGTTGTTTCTTCGTCATTTCCCTTATCGACGCTTTCCGAATCTTGTTCGTTATTTTCCGGCTCCGGCTCTTCTTCCTTAGTTTGAGAAACGAAAAGCATCGCGTTTACCATACTTACTTCGTTTTCATCAGGAAGGGGTTTCCATTTGGCGAATTTCACAAAATCGGCTGTTACCAAAATCTGTTTTAAATTGTCATATACAGAATTATAGTCGTGCAATACCTTGATTTTACCCAGAATTTCCGAGGAAGTCATCTCCAAAGCATTGATCCGGAACCGTTCAAATATGTATTGTCGTAGGATATCTGTTACTTGGGTATAATACTCTTTTTCCCGATTGTTTTGCCAGAGTTTCTCATCTTTTACTTTTTCCAATGCTTGTAAAGCCCTCACATGGGCAGGCAAAAGCGGCACAACGGGCTGCGATCCCAACAACGGTTTATGTTTTTTATATCTGTAATAGATATAAATAGCTGCTGCTATTACCAGCAGAGCCAATAATACCCACAATACGGGCATCAGGTAATCTTTCCAAACGAACGGTGCTTTCATAACCGGCTTGATGTCAAAAAATTCAGCTCCGGTGGTGTCGATGTCCAATGTAACGACTTTCAAACTTAGCGAATTGGATTCCAAGGTATCGTCTCCATCGATAAATTTAAATGGCGGGATATAATAGAAACCGGAGTCAAAAGATGTTACAAGCAACTGACTATTGATTTGCCATTTTGCATCGTTCAAATCGGTAGTATCCGGTGTCGAAACTTTCAATATTTCAATACCTTTTACCAACGTATCTTTCCATGCTGGCGGTAATACCGTTTTTCCTTTGTCTTGTACCACTTCCAGCTTTATCTGAGTTTGATGTCCTACCAATATGGCTGTGGAATCCATCGAGGCTTTTACCTGTTGCGCCTTTATTTCATTCTCCCAACACAGCAGGATAGTGGTTAAACAAAACCATGCAAACAAAGTTTTACACGTTATTTTTTTCATCCGTAAATATTAATTCAATTTAAAATCTTTTCCATATAAATAGATGAAAGATTTATCAATTTCGTTTCTGAAACAATTTTATCAAAGCTTTCACATAATCTTCGTCCGTAGCCACCGAAACGGCATCTACCCGACTTTTAGCAAAAGCATCTTCTGTTTTTTGTTGATTTTCTGTCCACCATTTTTTATACGCAGCACGAACCTTGGACGACGAAGAGTCTACCCAACACTCCTGCCCGGTTTCGGCATCTTTCATTTTGATCAGACCTACATCTGGCAAATCGGTTTCCCGTTTGTCATAAACCTGAATGGCAACCATATCGTGCTTTTTATTGGCTATTGAGAGGGCATCTTTGATGTTTTCGGCACTGATAAAATCCGATATTAGAAACGATGTGGCCCGTTTCTTGATGGCATTGGTCATGTAACGTAACACCATATTTATATCGGTCTTGTTACTGCTTGCTTCAAAGCCAATAAGTTCCCGGATAATATAGAGGATATGTTTCCGTCCTTTCTGCGGAGGGATAAACTTTTCTATCTTATCGGAAAAGAATATAACACCGATTTTATCGTTGTTGTGAATGGCAGAAAAGGCCAATGTGGCGGATATTTCCGTAATCATCTCCTTTTTCATTTCACATCGGGTGCCGAAATCGCGACTACCCGACACATCTACCAACAACATAACCGTCATCTCCCGTTCTTCCTCAAAGACCTTGATATAGGGTTTGTTATGACGGGCGGTAACGTTCCAGTCAATATCCCGGATATCATCTCCATACTGATACTCCCGCACCTCGGCAAATGCCATTCCTCGCCCCTTAAACGCCGAATGGTATTGGCCGGCAAAGATATTTCTGGATAATCCCCGGCTTTTTATCTCGATATGGCGAACCTTTTTTAAAAGTTCACTTGTTTCCATTATTGTTGTTTTTTATCCCGATTAGGGTACTTCTACTTTATTCAGAATTTCACTTATTACATCTTCGGAAGTGAGATTGTTCGCTTCTGCTTCGTAACTTAACCCGATACGATGGCGCATCACATCGTAACATACGGCACGGACATCTTCCGGAATAACATACCCCCGGTGTTTTAAGAATGCATACGAGCGGGCAGCCAAAGCCAAATTGATGGATGCACGGGGAGAAGCTCCGAACGAAATCATCTCTTTCAGATTTTCCAATCCGTATTCCTGGGGGTATCTGGTAGCAAATACAATGTCAACGATATAGCGTTCTATCTTTTCATCCAGATAGACTTTACGAACGATGTTACGCGCTTCGAGAATCTCTTCGGCCTTCAAAACCGGGGTAATGGCCGGCCGCTTTCCCATAATGTTCTGTCGAATAATCAGTTTCTCTTCTTCTTTCTTGGGATAACCGATGATAACTTTCATCATGAAACGGTCCACCTGAGCCTCAGGCAACGGATATGTTCCTTCTTGTTCGATCGGGTTCTGAGTAGCCATTACCAGGAACGGTTCATCCAATTTATAGGTTTCTTCTCCGATGGTAACCTGACGTTCCTGCATGGCTTCGAGCAAGGCACTTTGTACTTTTGCCGGAGCACGGTTTATTTCGTCTGCCAATACAAAGTTGGCAAACACCGGCCCCTTTTTAACCTGAAATTCTTCTTTTTTCTGGCTGTAAACCATAGTCCCAACCACATCGGCTGGCAAGAGGTCAGGGGTAAACTGAATACGGCTATACTTGGCATCTATTAGGGATGCTAATGTCTTAATAGCCAATGTCTTTGCCAAACCCGGAACCCCTTCGAGCAATATATGTCCATCTGAAAGCAGACCTATTAACAACGAATCAACCAAATGTTTTTGACCTACAATTACTTGATCCATGCCCATCGTAATCATGTTTACAAACGAGCTTTTGCTTTCTATCAGCTCATTCAGCTCCCGAATATCTACTGTTTGACTCATATTGATATAATTTGTTTGTTTAATTTATAATCTACTATTTACATAAACACAAAAATAGACACGTTTGATTTCCATTTTAACAGTTATCCCGTTAAAAAAATCTAAGTTATTGAAAATGACCAAGCCTCCGAAACTTTCGAAGGCTTTCCAGTTTTTTATTTTGCTACATTTCCCAGAATTTCGTCGGCCAACGTCTTTGCCTCGTCGATCCATTGTTGATTTCCGGCATCAATCCGATAATTCTCTTTGGCCGGAATGGATACGGATATCCCTATCGGAATGTTGTCCGGGTTGGATATCTTCTCTTTGTTCTCCAAATAAATATATACCCAGAACGCTTTATCTCCGTAGTGTTTCAGTGAAAGTTTTGCCAAGGTAAGGCCTTCGGTTATCTTTTCGACGGCAATAGGAGCCTTCTTGTCTGGATGGGTATCCTCGCCGAGAGTCTGTTCTATCGTATCTTTTTCCAGAGGTAAAATCGCACTTGGTTTTTTCTCTCTCTGCTCAGAAACAGCCATTTTGCGTTGTTTCAGCTCTTTCCGATCTTGATATATTTTATATACCACATACCCAACACCGGTTACCGTTGCCAACATCAACAAGACGACTACAATATCTTTTATGGCTTTTGCAACATCCGGCCATCCATAAGTTTTTTTTAACGGGAAGGTATCTATTTCTGAATCATCTCCTCTACATTCATTTTTTTTGTCCGAAATGTCCGAGACGACTTCTTCTTGTTGTTGAGAAAAACCTTCTTTGTCTGATTTACCAGAAATGATAGTTTCGGAGGTCTCTTTATCTGTCGGATCTTCCAATTTCTTTTCACGGAGAAACTCTGACGGTATCGTTTCTTGTATTTCAGTGGCCGTATCTTCGGATTGAGTTTTATCATCGTTATCTGTTGTATCCGTCATTGCAGCAAAGTCAATATGGTCAGATAACACTACGGTTTCAAAATCGGCAAAGGGGGCATTTACGGCATCTTTCATTTTCTTGTCGGGAACAAAAGAAAGTTTATAATGTCCCGGAATCTCAAAAGACTCTCCGCTACGTACATTTACACTGTTTCGAGATTCAACCCATACGGATTTAAAGGTCCCTAATCCGGAGATTTTTAAACTTTCGCCCGAAGATATCACAGCACTTGCCTGGGCAAACAACTCTTTTAAAAATTGTTCTGCCATCTTTTTTGTACATCCTGTACGTTGGGACAACAAATCGGCCACGTCTGCTAATGAAAGTTTATTCTCCATCCGATAAATTTTCTTTCAGATTATTTTTGATTTGGGTTGACGGCTTAAATGTCAAAACCATTTTAGGAGGGACCAACATTCTCTTTCCCGTAGCAGGATTTACACTTATTCGTTCCAACTTTTTTCGAGGCTCAAACGTACCAAACCCCTGTATAGCAATGGAATCCATTTTTAACGCACTATCCTTTATAATCTCTACCAGATGAGACAACATCTCATTTATCTCATTTTTAGGCATGGGCGAAAGGCGCTTTTGCAATCTGGTTACAAATTGTTTGTGATCCATTGACAACGGGTTATGCAGAATTTCGATGCTATATTACACATTTATTTTCATTCTACCAATTTTATCGTCCAACTTTTAAAAGTTTAAAAGAAATAAAAAATCCGTTGCCTTGAACAAGACAACGGATTTTAACAAATATCGCTATTTACAAATTGCTTATGCGTATTCCTATATAATAGGAACGAGGCAAAGTCGGGCCATAAAAATATTTGGAGTCTCTGAGTGCTCCCTGGTCAAAATCTTTCTGGCGACTGTCAAAAATATTTTGAACTCCTCCATTGAGCTGTAAAATGACACTCTTTTTAAGATTGAAATCGTAACTTAGCTTTACCCCCATATCAAAAAAACGAGGGCTTCTTTCCAATCTATCCTCCTCAATATATCCGGCAAAATGTGGCACATACATCTTTCCGGTATATGTTCCTGTAACGGATGCCTGAAAGGCTTTTGTCAGGTTAGAAACAAAGGTCATATATCCATAATTATTGGGCGTTCGCAACATTTTTTTGACCGGTGTGGCTGTTTCCGACCAATAATGGTACTCTTTAAATCTGTTGGCTTGTACGGTAAAACCCATTTGCAGTTGAATCATCTGGGTATATGCCAGCTTGGCATCCAGGTTCAGTCCGTACACATAAGCCCCGCTACCATTACGGCGCTCCTGTATCTGATAACCTTTTTCGTCATGACCCAACGTCTCCAAAACAAAGACATCCTGCAAATCGGTATAAAAAAGTTCCGCCAGTAAATTGGCCTGCCAATCGTCCCAATTGTTATACAGATCTACCGATCCGCTATAACTGTATGACCGCTCTTCTTTTAAATCGGGAGCAAGTGTTATCACCATCCCCTCTCCTCCCACAGCTGCTACGTGCAGATCCTCGTCGTATGCCTGCGGAGCACGGAAGCCTGAGGAAAAGGTCAATCGTCCTTGTATCTTGTCACTCGGTTTATACAAAAGATTCACGCGAGGGCTAAAAATCAGGTGATCTATCAAATTGTGTTTGTCCAACCGGAATCCCGCCAACAAACTCATTTTATCCGCTTTCCACTCATTCTGCACAAATCCGCTACTGATATGGATGTTTTGTTCCAAATCGCGATTGTATCCCAACATAACATCGTGTAGATCGTTGTAATAGTATTCCGTCCCCAAAGTTAACGTAGCCGGCGAGAAAAGGCACCTGCGTAAATTCGTCGCATAGGTACTTCCAACCAACCAGGTCAGGTCTTTGGTCTTCCCGTAAGCGTTTTCATCTTGATCGGTTCCATAATAACTTTTCCGGGAGATATGTTGTGCCGAACTATATACCGATAATTTATGATCATACCCGTTAAAAAACATATCGTATGTAGCCCCTCCACCATTGATACTGTGGTCGGTCTGTTCGGTAATGTCCGTTTGATGGGGTTGTAAATCGAATTTATTTCCTCCACGGCGAAACTCGTTCGAAGTATGGTACTCTACCGTTAATTTGTTTATCCCAACCGGACGAATGTATCCCCTGAATCCGAAATTCCGGGCATTGATTTTCCCCAACTCCGAAAATCCATCTCCATCTATATCTAACGGATTGCGCTCCCGATAGGTTTGATAAACCGATATTCCGGCATCGTTGTCTTTCGATACCAATGCCACGTTACCGTTTACTTGCGTCTGCATGGCTTTTCCACCCAAAGCAGTTACATTAGACGACACTTGATAATAATTCTCAACCGGTTCTCGGGTAATGATGTTGATGGTTCCACCCACTGCATTCGATCCAAACAAAGCCGACCCTCCTCCCCGCACAATTTCTACCCGGTCTATCATGTTTACGGGAATCTGCTCCAAGCCATATACCCCACTCAGGGCGCTCATAACCGGGCGACTGTCTATCAGGATTTGAGAATAGGGACCATCTAATCCATTGATACGTACCTGTGGGAACCCACAATTTTGGCAATTGTTTTCTACTCTCAACCCCGATTGATAATTCAACCCTTGTGCTAAATCACAGGCATTCACAGCCTGGAATGTTTTGTGGTTTAAAACATTTACTACCACAGGAGCCGACTTACGGTTTATTTCACTTCGACTGGCCGACACGACGACTTCATCCATTACAAATGCCGTTTCTGACAATTCCAATTCAACATATATCGGGACAGAACCGTTAAGTTCTATGTTTTTTTCTTTCGTTGCATAGCCAGACGCTTCGGCTGTCAAAAGGTAATTTCCTTCTTCTAAAACGGGAAAAGCAAATGTTCCATCTATTTCTGAAAAAAGAGATGATTCATGAACATGATCGTCTTTACTTTCTGTTATTTTTTTTACGGTCAATACGACTCCCGGGATACCTTCTCCCGAAATTTTTTCTTTTATTACGCCGTATATGGAAATTTGGTTCTTATGTTTGGCCATAACGGCATTGCACAATACTGTACCTAACAGCATTGTGCCAATAATCCTCTTTATCATAAATTTAGTATAATATTACCGCCTTAGAAACAGGCAATAAAACAGTGATTGAATAAATAAAGTATTCAATAAAAACAGGTTTTTCAATTATGATAAAGAAAATGGGGGGGCCCGAAGTTGGCAATGGGAATAATAATGAGAGGGAAATGACAGATCAACGTTCATATTCCAAACCAGAAATGCACAAAACCTCTCTTTGAATGTATAGTTTTGAGGAATATCTGAACCCGAAGCGACATAATGAGACAATGCATGAAACAATACCAATTCATTCGAGGTGTGTTGATGCTGGTCTCCGTTAGAATCGGATGTTTTATGGGCGTGAACAATGACAACACCGTCTATAATATGAATATGGGTAAAGAAAACGACACAACCAATATAACCCGTAGCCAATACGAGCAAGAAATAGGAAAGTATTTTATTTCTTACAGGTTGTTTCATGCACAATAAAAGAGTATTATATTATGTTATGAATTAAGCCGAACTTATTTCTTTTTAGCGAGACAACACTTTTCTTCAAAACGAGTTTTCAATACAGGTTACTCCTCTAAAAAAACAGGTGGTATAAAACATTTTTATCCTCTTTCAAAACCATTGGTGTTACGGGAAAACAAATGTCCTATTTTACGTCCGACATCAATTTTTCAAAAAAGTCGTCTAACTCTTTATCCATTTTCTTGATAAATTCGTCATCCAAAAAAATGATATCCTTATCTATCGTTATCAGATCCTCTATCGGTTCCTGATCTTCATTTACCAATACGACAGAAAAAGGAGCTACGACATCCAATGATTCAAACTTTTTCTTCAAGGATTCATCTCGGAGGACATTTCGCAACGATTCCGTGATACATTCCTCAAAATCTGTCTCTTTCTTAAATTCACCCCAGCCGTCAATGATGCTTCTGAACAACACATTTTCCGAGTCGTCATTAATAGACAGGAGCAAATCATCATA
>DVNA01000051.1 GCA_018714665.1 Candidatus Gallibacteroides avistercoris
TCAGTTTTTAACGACTCGTTGGATAAGGAAGGATAATAGAATGCCTGAACGATAGGTTCTACCAACGTATCCAATACAGAATCAATGCTTTCTTTTTTATCGGAAAACGTTTTTCCCCGCTTTTTTAACCCTTATACATGACTGCACGGAGGATTGAAAGAGCATATTTTGATGATTCAGTTATCTTCAAAGCGATTGTTTCAATGTTTTAACGAATATATTCCGACTGTTTAAATAAAAAATAGGCTCTGTCATTCATTACGCGAACCTTTATAAGATTCGTTTTGCAGAGCCTATTTTCAGTTAGTTATATGAATTATTTTTTTTCAAAACAAGCATCAAAGGCGTGGGCCGAGGGTTGGAAGTCGATCCGTTTGACAAATTCGCAGGACTCCCTGGCTCCGTGTTCCCGATCCATGGCGCTGTCTTCCCATTCCACCGACAACGGCCCCTGGTAATTGATGGCGTTAAGAGCGCGGATTATCTCTTCAAAATTTATCCTGCCCCGGCCAATGCTGCGGAAATTCCAGTAACGGCGAGGGTCTCCAAAGGTAACATGACCGCCGAATACGCCTACCTGTTTGGGTTTGTCGCTCCAATATACATCTTTCATGTGGACGTGGAATATACGGTCGGGAAAGTTGTAGATGAAATCCACGTAATCCACACCTTGGTATCCGAGGTGACTGGGGTCGTAGTTGAACCCGAAAGCCGGATGGTAGTTTAATGCTTTCAAGGCCCTTTCGGCCGACAGGGTGTCGAAGGCGATTTCCGTGGGATGTACCTCCAAGGCATAGCGTATTCCCAATTTTTGATATTCGTCGAGAATGGGGGTGAATCTTGCCGCAAACTCTTCGTAACCCTCTTCTATCATCTGTTCGCTCACAGGCGGAAAAGAGTAGAGGTATGCCCAGATGGGGCTACCGGTGAACCCAACAACCGTGTCGATTCCTAACATTTTTGCCGCATGGGCGGTCCTGATCAGCTCTTCTGCCGCACGCGCTTTCACCCCTTCGGGATCGCCGTCTCCCCAGATGTAGTCCGGGAGGATGGCTTGATGGCGGAAATCTATTTTATCGCAAACGGCCTGTCCGATGAGATGGGTGGATATTGTATAGAGTTTCAGGTCGTATTTGGCCAGCAGTTCTTTTATGCCTTGATAGTACTCCGGGTCTGTACGGCGTACGTCCACGTGATTGGGCAATCCCAGTTCCAATCCGTCGTAACCGAATTCACGGGCTTTCTGACATACGGTTTCTAAGGGAAGATCTCCCCATTGTAAGGTGTATAATGTTACTTGTCGTGCCATAAATTAAGAATATTTGTAAGTGTTTATAATTTCAACCATTTTTTATCGGTATCGCCGGTCGATACGATTGTTTCGATAAACTGCATTCCGCGAACGCCCTCTTCGGCAGAGGGAAAATCGAGCGATTCCGGAGCCGGTTCTTCTCCTGCTATCAATGCTCCGAGAGCTGTCGCAAAGTTCCGGTACAGATTGGCAAAGGCTTCCAGGTAACCTTCGGGATGTCCTGCCGGGATTCGGGTATTGTAGGCTGCGATGGGAGATACGTAGGGGGTACTTGTACGAATTACCTCCATCGGACGGTCCGGCCAACGCATATATAACGAGTTCGGTTCTTCCTGTGCCCATTCAAGGCCGCCTTTTTCTCCGAATACCCGGATACGCAAACTGTTTTCACATCCTATGGCAATCACGCTTGCCATCAGGACGCCTCGTGCTCCGCCTTCGTAACGGATAAGGGCAGCACCGTCGTCGTCCAGCAACCGACCGGGGACGAAGGTCTTTAATTCTCCGCAAATCTCCGTGGCTTTAAGGCCGGTAATGTATTCGGCCAGGTTGAAGGCGTGCGTACCGATGTCTCCCATACAACCGGCCTTTCCGGCACGTTGTGGGTCAACCCGCCATTCGGCCTGTTTGTTACCGGCTATGCGATCGTTGTACAACCATCCTTGGGGGTATTCCACATAAATACGCCTGATTTTACCCAGTTCGCCGCGGGCTACCCGGGCGCGTGCCTCTTTTACCATGGGGTAACCGGTGTAGGTATGGGTGAGCAAGAAGAGCTTCCCGGTCTCTTTTACTTTGGCAGCCAGCTGGCGAGCCTCATCGAGCGTAAAGGTCATCGGTTTGTCCAGCGATACGTGGAACCCTTTTTCCAGTGCCATCATGGCCGGGGCAAAATGTACATGATTCGGGGTTACGATAGAGACAAAATCCATACGGACATCTTCCGGAAGAGCAGCCTCTTTCTCAATCATTTCCTGCCAGGACGCATATACTCTGTCCGGAGGAAGCAGTAACGCTTTGCCCGTTTCTTTTGATTTCTCGGGAGAAGAACTGAAACATCCGCATACCAGTTCTATCTTTCCGTCAAGCGTGGCGGCCATACGGTGAACGCCTCCTATAAAAGAGCCCGGTCCGCCGCCAATCATACCCATTCTAATTTTTCTGTACATGATAGTATTTATTTATGGTGAAAATTTATTCTTGTATATGACATTCGTGTATGTTGGTTTTGTGTAGAGTGGGAGTAGCAATATATTGATTCATAATTGTATATGTTTGTGTTATCAGGTATTGGAAAATTTTTCCCGTGTGTTGTATTTTACAAGAATACGAATATCGCGTATGAAAGTAGCAATAAAAAATGAAACATCCGCTTTTTGGGATAATTTTTTCTGACGGGTAGCTAATTTTCTTGAATCGGCTTTTCAATATGGTCTCTCTTTTCGGTAAAAATGGCATGGTTTACCTTCTTCTGTTATAGTTCGGTTGGTTCCATATATTGAAGCTGATTTATAAGTTAAGGATAAACACATATTTTTCTATTTTTATTGATTTCTTTTCTTGAAAATGCCGTACCTTTGAACTTCGTTTTCTGGTAACCTTGAAAACGTTTTTATTCAATCTTCCGAAATAATATAATGAACAAGAAAATTCTTTTTACCGGATGTTTTTCGATGGCGATAGGGGCGGTGCTTCTCCTTTTCTGGGGGGCGCGCGGCGACAGGAGTGTACAGGATGAGAAGCCGTTGGTTTCTTCTTTTTCCGTTATTCCGGAGGTCCCGTTGGAAATTTCGTTTTGTGGGGAGAAAATAGATTTGAGCCGCTTTGATATGTACGAAAGATTCGATCGGGAGTTGACCAGTTTCACCTATACGCACTCTTCGACGTTGTTGTTGTTTAAACGGGCCAACCGATATTTTCCGTTGATAGAGCCGATTTTGATAGCCAACAACATCCCGGTCGATTTCAAGTACCTTTGTGCCATAGAGAGTATGCTTGACCCAAGAGCTGTGTCTCCGGCAAAGGCTGCCGGTTTGTGGCAACTGATGCCGACAACAGGACGTCAGTATGGATTGGAGGTAAACAGCTCGATCGACGAGCGTTACCATATTGAAAAATCGACCCAGGCCGCTTGTAGGTATTTGCAGGATGCATACGAGAAATTCGGCAGTTGGACTACCGTTGCCGCATCGTATAATGCCGGTATGGCACGCATATCCAATGAATTGTCTGCACAAAATGAAGACAAGGCGTTTGATTTGTGGCTTGTGGAAGAGACCTCGCGGTATGTGTTTCGGATGATGGCTTTGAAACAGATTATGAGCCATCCCTATAAATACGGGTTTGTAATAAAAAGCAATCAGTTATATAAGCCGGTTGAAACGTTCGATGTAGAGGTGGATACGACGATAAACGATTTAGCCTCGTTTGCCGGTAAAAACGGGATTACTTATGCCCAGCTGAAAGAGTTTAATTGTTGGATGCGGGATCGTTCACTGCCCAATAAAAGCGGTAAACGATATACGATAAAAATACCTAAGAAAGAAGATATGCACTATCCTCCGCAAAAGAGGCAGGTATATCAGGCAAATTGGGTAGTCGATTGATTTTACGTTACGAGAACGGATGAAAGAAGGAAACAAAATATCGGTATATGGGGCGCGTGTCCATAATTTGAAGAATGTCGATGTCCAGATTCCTCGCGACAGTTTTACCATCATTACCGGATTGAGCGGTAGCGGTAAATCGTCGTTGGCATTCGATACGATATTCGCCGAGGGGCAACGTCGTTATATAGAAACCTTTTCGGCCTATGCCCGTAACTTTTTAGGAAACTTGGAACGTCCCGATGTAGATAAGATTACGGGATTGAGTCCCGTCATATCGATCGAGCAGAAGACAACCAACCGCAATCCCCGCTCGACGGTGGGCACGACTACCGAGGTGTACGATTTCCTGCGGTTGCTTTACGCCCGTACCGCAGAGGCCTATTCATACCTTTCCGGGGAAAAGATGGTCAAATACACCGAGGAGCAGATTCTCTCGCTGGTAATCAGTCGTTACGAGGGGAAGAAGGTATATATTCTGGCCCCTTTGGTCCGAAACCGGAAGGGACATTACAAAGAGTTGTTCGAACAGGTACGTAAAAAGGGTTATCTCTATGTCAGGGTAGATGGCGAGCTCCGCGAGATATTGCATGGAATGAAACTCGACCGCTATAAGAACCACAGTGTTGAAGTAGTGGTAGATAAGTTGATAGTCTCATCCAACGACGAACGTCGTCTCAAAGAGAGCGTACGCACCGCGATGAAACAGGGAGAGGGGTTGATTATGATGTTGGATGTAGAGACCGGCGAGGTCCGGCATTACAGCCGGATGTTGATGGACCCCCAGACAGGCCTTTCATACAGCGAACCCGCTCCGCACAACTTTTCATTCAACTCCCCGCAGGGAGCCTGTCCCAACTGCAAGGGATTGGGTGTTGTCAACGTAATAGACCGCGAAAAGATAATGCCCGATATGGGATTGTCTATCTATCAAGGAGGTATCGTACCGTTGGGTAAGTATAAGAAATCGCTCATCTTTGCCCAGATCGAGGCGATCTGCGAAAAATACGGTGTATCGTTGAAGACCCCTTTGCGTGATATCCCGGACGATGCGCTCCATGATATACTCAACGGAACCGACGAACGTCTGGTTTTGAAAGATGTCTCTATCGGGACGTTGAACTATTTCCACCGTTTCGAGGGATTGATAAAATACATCGAGATGCAGCAACAGGCCGATTCGTCGGCCTCTGCCCAGAAGTGGGCCGAACAGTTCGTTACCACCGTTACCTGTCCGCAGTGCAACGGGCAGCGGTTGAACCAGGAGGCTCTCCATTTTCGGTTGGACGGTCTCAACATTGCGCAGTTGGCGCAGATGGATATCCACTCGCTGTATCAATGGCTCGATGGGCTGGAACTTCGGTTATCCTCCAAGCAATCGATTGTCGCTGCCGAGATATTGAAAGAGATTCGCAACCGGTTGCGTTTCCTGATAGATGTCGGGTTGGAGTATCTCTCCCTGAACAGGCCCACAGCCACTCTATCGGGCGGGGAAAGCCAGCGCATCCGGTTGGCCACGCAGATCGGGTCACAACTGGTCAATGTCCTCTATATATTGGATGAGCCCAGTATCGGGTTGCACCAACGCGACAATCAGCGTTTGATAAAATCGTTAAAGCAGTTGCGCGATTTGGGGAACTCCGTGGTGGTGGTCGAACACGACAAGGAGATGATGCTTTCATCCGATTACGTAATCGATATGGGTCCTCGTGCCGGACGTTTGGGCGGCCAAGTCGTCTTTGCCGGAACGCCCGCTCAGATGTTGAAAACCGATACCTTGACATCGACCTACCTGAATGGAAAGATGGAGATTGCCGTTCCTTCTCAACGACGTAAGGGAAACGGAAAGGAGATTGTGTTGAAAGGAGCTTCCGGTAATAACCTCAAAGAGGTAACGGTATCATTTCCGCTGGGGAAGCTGATTTGTGTGACGGGCGTTTCCGGAAGCGGAAAATCCTCGTTGATAAACGGGACGTTGCAACCCATCATCAGCAAACTGTTTTACCGTTCGTTGCAAGAGCCCCTTCCGTATAAAGATATAGAAGGATTGGAATACATCGATAAAATTGTCAATGTCGATCAATCGCCGTTGGGACGTACTCCACGCTCCAATCCGGCCACCTATACCGGCGTGTTTTCAGATATCCGCAACCTGTTTGTCGAGTTGCCCGAGGCGAAAATCCGCGGATACAAACCGGGTCGTTTCTCGTTCAACGTAGCCGGCGGTCGTTGCGAAGTATGCGGAGGAAACGGTTATAAGAACATCGAGATGAATTTCTTGCCCGATGTGCTTGTGCCGTGCGAAGAGTGTCACGGCAAACGCTACAACCGGGAGACGCTGGAAGTACGGTTTAAGGGAAAATCCATTGCCGATGTCCTCGATATGACCATCAACATGGCCGTGGAATTTTTTGACAGTGTCCCCTCCATATTAAACAAAATAAAAGTGTTGCAGGAGGTCGGTTTGGGTTATATCAAGCTCGGCCAACCCTCCACCACATTATCCGGAGGAGAGAGCCAGCGGGTAAAATTGGCTACCGAATTGGCTAAGAAAGATACGGGTAAGACGCTTTACATTCTGGATGAACCCACCACCGGATTGCATTTTGAAGATATCCGGGTCTTGTTGGGCGTTCTCAACCGGTTGGTTGATAAAGGCAACACGATTATTGTCATCGAACATAACCTGGATATCATAAAAAGT
>DVNA01000052.1 GCA_018714665.1 Candidatus Gallibacteroides avistercoris
GTCGATTTGTGCACGTTTATTTTTTCCTTTAACCGACATATAGTATTATCTATCGTTCGGACGGAGACGCCCATCTCTTCGGCTATCTCTTTTTCGGCATATCCAAGCGATAGTAGTTCTAATATCCGAAATTGCCGCTCCGTTATCTTAGCATCAAGGTTCATCTTTGTAGTTATTTTAATGGGGTTATCTTCCAGACATCCGTTATCCCAATTTTTTCAAAAATATTGGTAACACCCTCTATGATAGAAATCCGGGGATCAATAAACCCACTTCTAATTTTAGGATAAACATTTTGTATATAACTGGTATTAAACAATCTACATAACTCCTCCTGTACCTCTTTTTTCTTTCCTATTGGAATCTTGTAATATGATTCTCGAAACGAATAGTGGTTTTTCCCTATTTTTTTTTGTGTCATTTTGTTATATATTTGTTTTACTAAATAACATATTTGTGGCAAATATAATAATATTTGATTATATCATATCATTTTTGTATTATTTTTTTCAAAGAAAAATAACCTTATTAGATTATGGGAAATATAAACAAACGTTTTAAAGAGGCTGTGGAGCTCATGGCCGGATCCCAAATAAATTACGCCAACAAGGTTGGGAGCTCCCCGCAAGTAATTAATGGATACTGTTGTAATAAGGGAATAGGCATCCTTACATTAAAGAGATTATTAGAGCTATACCCGGATGTAAACACAAACTACATAATAACCGGAAAGGGAGATATTATAACCCAAAAAGAACATACAGACATCGAATATCTAAAAAAAGAGTTAGAACAATCCTATTCAGAAATAGATAATCTAAAACAAAAAATAAATCTCCTTAGTAAGGAAAACGAAATGCTTTACAAAAGAATTATAAATCTGAAAATTGAAAATAGAACACTACAATCTGAGAGTAAGGTGGAAGATTGATAAAACAAAAACGCTTTTTATTCTACTAATATTCTACTGTATTGATAGGTACAACGGCAAAATGCAGGATCGCAATTATTTGCGTATTTAATAAATAGTCCTTCCTGGACAACAAAAAAAAGAAAAACAGTAAGAGAAAAATTTCTCTTACTGTTTTTTTTATTCATTTTGATACCCCTTCCCTATTCTAATGGCGGCAGATCAATTTGCTCATTCTCCTCCTGCCAGTTATTGATTTCAAACCCCGAAGATGAAGTCGTCTCAGAAAAAATAACATTTCCCTCTAACGTAAGCGAAATCTTGCTATTAGCCAACAGCTGATTCGACAATCGTTGAGAATACTCTTTTATTTCTCCATTTTTCAAATAAACACGGAGAGTAAACAACGGGTTAGGTGCCGAGGGAAATGTCTTCATGATGAAACTGGATGCCGACTGACGATCAGCAGCCATGGAAAGAGAAAACCCGATTGTTTTGGTAAAATCGGTCGGCTCAGCCGTAATAAAATTTATTTCGTTGGCAATATCCCCGATATAGGCAAAAATGGTATCTATATCGGTATGAAGCGTTTCTCCCGAAGGAGCATTCAAAATAACCTGTATGGCCGCAACGGCTCTCTCCAAGGGTACTGCAATATTTTCCGTACCAATCTCAACCTCTTTCGCACAATGGGCCAAATCGTAAACAGGGCGATACAACGTATCTCCGGTTTTATACGGACGCAGAGACCATGACTCATTGGCCATATCACTCCCAATGGAATAGCTGGGAGAAGAAACAGCAGCCTGCAAGTGCAAGGTATCTTCCGGAATAACAAATCCCCAATAAACTAAATCATAAGCTCCGATAGGTAGAACCAAAGGTCGAATACTGGACAAAATATTCCCGTTGTTAATCAAATATGCAGCAAAAAACGGCGATTGCTTTTCATTGATATAATTCCCATAATAAACATACGAATTAGATACACATGGCGTAATTTCCAGATAACCACTAAATGGTGAATTATTGGAAGAGATACGCATGTAAGAAGAGAGATCTATCAAATTGGAAGGAGCGTCCTCTTTTTGTTCATCATCGGAACATCCGACAAATGCAAGAAAAGTCAAAAATAAGAAAATAAGTTTTTTCATACTAGTATATATTATTATAGTTTAACGATAAGAACTATATTATTTGAAACGTATATGAATAAAAAAAGTTCTGAAAAAGTTCTTTTATTCTTGCCAAACAGAATAATCCCGATTGTCTCTTAATATTCCGGTTAAATCTATTATCTTTGCATAGATAAGGTTGCTTGCTCTTATACAAGCCGGTAATCTGTCTCTATATTTTATTGTAACACGCTGAATTTTCTAACAATGGGAAAAGTTTTGATTATCGGAGCCGGTGGCGTTGGTACCGTGGTAGCACACAAAGTAGCGCAAAATCCGGATGTTTTTACAGAAATAACATTGGCCAGCCGCACGCTATCCAAATGCGATGCTATTGCCAAAGCCATTGGTAACAACCGCATAAAAACAGCGCAAGTAGATGCTGACAATGTAGAAGAGTTAGTCCGTTTATTCGACACTTATCAACCGGATATCGTTATAAATGTGGCTCTTCCCTACCAAGACCTGACCATCATGGATGCTTGCCTGAGATGCGGCGTCAATTATCTGGATACGGCCAACTACGAGCCTCTGGATGAGGCCAAATTTGAATACAAATGGCAATGGGCCTACCAGGATCGCTTCAAAGAGGCCGGACTTACTGCCATTCTCGGTTGTGGTTTTGATCCGGGAGTTACCAGTGTGTTTACGGCATACGCAGCAAAACACCATTTCAGCGAAATGCAATACCTGGACATTGTCGATTGCAACGCCGGCGACCACGGTAAAGCCTTTGCTACCAACTTCAATCCGGAAATCAACATCCGGGAAGTAACCCAGAAAGGCCGTTACTACGAAAACGGAGAATGGATAACCACTGAACCGCACCAGATACACCGCCCGCTAAACTATCCGAACATCGGGCCCAAAGAGTCGTACGTCATTTACCACGAAGAGTTGGAATCGTTGGTAAAGAATTTCCCGACACTCAAAAGAGCCCGGTTCTGGATGACATTCGGACAAGAATACCTGACCCACCTGCGTGTTATCCAAAACATCGGTATGGCGCGCATCGACCCGATCATTTACAACGGCATGGAGATCGTTCCCATCCAGTTCTTGAAAGCCGTTCTTCCAAACCCCGGAGAACTGGGAGAGAACTATGTAGGAGAAACCTCCATCGGATGCCGTATCAAAGGACTTGATAAAAAGGGAGAAGAGATGACCTACTACGTATATAACAACTGCCGCCACCACGATGCATACCTGGAAACAGGAGCACAAGGCGTAAGTTATACTACGGGAGTCCCGGCCATGATCGGCGCCATGATGTTTTTACAAGGCAAATGGAAAAAAGCAGGCGTATTCAACGTAGAAGAGTTTGACCCCGATCCATTCATGGAACAACTCAACAAACAAGGCTTACCCTGGCACGAAATTTTTAACGAAGATATTGAAACAGCCTAAACATAAAAAGAAATCCGCTATTCAAGCGGATTTCTTTT
>DVNA01000053.1 GCA_018714665.1 Candidatus Gallibacteroides avistercoris
GGATTTTCTTTACTCCTAACCGGGCTTCCAGCCAATCCTGAAACCGGGTCTGTTCCTGTTGGGTGATACCGTTCTCGAACGATACGATGGCCAACGTTACGGTATCGAGACGCAATGTCTCGACGTTGTTGAAAATCAGGTTCGACAGGGCGATGTCCCGTACCTGGGGAAACAGCACCTTGATTTCGGGTGCGATCTCCACGCCGATGGAGTCGTATCGCTGGATGTAATGGAGCTTCCGTTGCAAAGAGTCCAGGTGGTTTTTCAACTGTTCTATCTTTACCTGGTTATCTTTGTAGATATCTTGAAAAACCAGGCTGTTGATATCTATTTGGTTGTTAGCATTGTATCCTTGTGAAACAGACAGGATGACATTTTTCAGCCCATACTGGGGCAACCGGCTCTTGATAGCCAGGATAGAGTCCTGGGGAACCTCCTCGCCGATTAACGAAACATCGATGTGTTTCACCCCTTTCTGGATGTAGGCCGTCCGGTTCAGAATCTGAGTATGCGGAAAGTCGAACTGAGAGCGGACAAATTGGTAGGCGGAAGTCTCGAAATAGTTGGTCCGGATCATGTTGTAGGTCAGGATAAGGCTGGGGAAAAGGGTCAAAGTCAGAATGGTATAGACAATACGCTGTACATATTTTTCCCGGACGGGATCTACAAAACTCTTTTTGGAGAAATGCATGAACTTTACCCCCAACGTGGTAGCGAAACTGATGAACACGCTGTTGATAAAAAACAGGTAGAATGCTCCCCAGAAATAGTGCATATTGCCGTTTGCCAAACCGAATCCCGCGGTACAGAGCGGAGGCATCAATGCCGTAGCAATGGCCACGCCGGGTATCACGTTCCCCTTTTGTTTGGAAGAGACGGCGACAATTCCCGCCAATCCACCGAAAAATGCAATCAATACGTCGTATATGGTGGGACTGGTACGGGAGAGCAGCTCCGACCGCGCTTCGTTCAGCGGCGAGATCAGGAAATAAAGCGTAGAGGTAATGACGCTGAAAACAGTGGCAACGGCCAAATTGCGGAACGAACGCTTGATCAGTTCGAAATCGTATATGCCCAACCCCAGCCCGATACCCATGATGGGGCCCATCAGCGGCGAAATCAACATCGCGCCGATAATCACAGCCGGCGAATTGACATTCAATCCCAACGAGGCAATGAAAATGGCAAAGATAAGAATCCAGATAGTGGAGCCTTTAAATTCAATCCCACTGCGTATCGATTCGACGATGTCCGATTCGTTTTCACGGTCCTGGCTCTGATCCAGGTACTTGGTCACAAACTGTTTGGCAAAAGATAAAAATTTCGCTGGCAACATTTTTCGTTTTGTTTTATTTGATCCACCTGTTCAAAAAGGGTATCTGCCTGAGCGGAAGATCCTTTTTGACAACATAAACTAAGAATAGAACAAATAAAACGGTGCGAAAGAGTAGTCGAAGTGTTAAATTATCTATATTTACTCCATAATAGAGGAATAAAAAGAGGATTAAAAGGGAAAAATATCTACCTGCCGAACGTAAATCGTAGGGGATGGGATAGTAATGCCGCCCCATCAGGTAAGAGGCTATCATAACGAAAAAGAAGCAAGCAAAAGCCGTCCAGGCACAAGCCATGTACCCGAATCGGGGAACGAACAGTACATTTCCCACCAACGTGATGGCAAAGCCGCCGAAAGAGAACCACGCCCCCCACTGGGTACGGTCCGTTACCTTGTACCATACCGAGAGGTTGAAGAAGATACCTGAAAACATTTCGGCCACCATCACGATCGGGATGACATACAATCCGGCGTAATACGAGGAGGGCAACACCACCTTGACCAGGTCGATGAAACTCATCACACCTACGAATATGATGCAGGAGAATATGATGAAATAGCGCATGGCTTCGGCGTAATTGTGCTTGTTGTCGCTATCCTTTTTCTTGCGGTCGAAGATAAACGGCTCGTAGGCAAACCGGAAAGCGGTGGTAAACATCACCATGACGACGGCTATCTTGTAACTGGCCGAATAGATACCCAGTTGGTTCATCGCCCCGGGAGACTTGTCGAGCAGGGGATAGAGTATCTTGTCGATGTTCTGGTTCAGGTTTCCGGCAATCCCCAACAGCAGGATGGGATAGGAGTAGTTCAAGATTCTTTTGAGCAGTTTCCCGTCGAAAACCCACCGTCCGAAACAGAGCTCCGGCAACAGCATCAACAAGGTCGCCGCGCTGCTGACCAGATTCGCCACCAGGATATACCCTACCCCGAAATCGGTGTTATAAAACCAGTCGATGCTGCCGGGCAGGTGTTGTTGCAGGTAGGGACAGACGATAAAGAAGAAGAGGTTTAGCGTGATGTTCAGGATAACGGAAAAGAGCTTTAAAAACAGAAAGCGTACCGGCCGGTGCTGGTAGCGCAGGTAGGCGAACGGAAGCGCCGAGAAAGCGTCAATGGCGACAATCAGCGCCAACATTCCGATGTAGCAGGAGGCATACCCCGACCATTGTGACAACGGGGTGAGCAGTACCGCCATGAGGAGGACGAACAGCGACGAGGTGGTGGCCAACGAAAAGAGGGCAGTCCCGTAAACCGTCTTCGGGTCGTTGTGTTCCGTATCGTTGACAAAGCGGAAGAACCCCGTCTCCATACCGTAGGTAAGGATAACCAGAAAAATACCGATGTAGGCGTACAGGTTGGTTACCTCGCCAAACTGTCCCGTCGTGGGCAGTACGTTGGCGTATAACAACGACAGACTCCAATTGAGGAAACGGGGTACTACCGTACTGAGCCCGTAAAAAACGGTATCTTTTGCCAGACTTTTTATACTTGCCATCTCTCTTCTGCGGTTAAAACAGGCTTCCCTGCTGTGTGGGGCGTATCCGGTTCAGGTGCGTGTAGGCCAGCTCGGTAACCTCCCGCCCGCGCGGGGTACGCTTGATAAATC